>CAWUMW010000037.1:0-13987 GCA_963923415.1 uncultured Hyphomicrobiales bacterium
TTGCGGCCTTGGCCGCTGATGGTCGAGGACTGTGTGACGGCATTGCTCAATGAACAGGGAGCTCAATCATGAAGGGCATTATTTTGGCTGGCGGGGCTGGCACGCGCCTGCATCCGGCAACGCTGGCGATCAATAAGCAATTATTGCCCGTCTATGACAAGCCGATGATTTATTATCCGCTATCAGCTTTGATGTTGGGCGGCATTCAAGAGATTTTGCTGATTTCATCGCCAGACTTTATCGACAATTACCGCCACCTGCTGGGCGATGGATCGCAATGGGGTATTAGACTGCATTATGCGGTGCAACCGAAACCCGAAGGGCTGGCACAAGCCTTTATCATTGGGCGCGATTTTGTGGGATCGGATTCCGTCACGCTGGTTTTGGGTGATAATATTTTTTACGGGGCAGGTTTGGGTGATAAATTGGCGCAAGCCATCCATCGCGGCCCCGGTGCTACTGTTTTTGCCTATCAGGTCGAAGACCCGGAGCGCTATGGCGTGGTGGCCTTTGATGCGCAGGGACAGGCGCAATCAATTGTCGAAAAGCCAACCCATCCGCAATCTGATTGGGCTGTGACAGGTCTTTATGTTTATGACAACAGCGTATTAAATATTGCCGCGGGTGTTCAACCCTCTGCGCGCGGTGAATTGGAAATCACATCGGTGAATGAAGCCTATTTGCAGCAGGGCCGCTTGCATGTTGAACGCTTGGGCCGTGGCTATGCCTGGCTCGATACGGGAACGCATGACAGCCTGCTAGAGGCGGCTGAATTTGTGCGTACGGTCCAAAAGCGGCAAGGGATTCAAATCGCCTGTCTTGAAGAAATCGCCTTTGAAAAAGGCTTTATTGGCGTCGAGCAACTCATGCGCAGTGGCGAAGAGCTGGCAAAAACACAGTATGGGCAATATATTCTGAAAATTGCTAAGCGGCAGCACGCACAGAAAGATTGAAGATCATGAGCCCGTCAGATCAACAAGCCTATCATAAAAATGAAGTGGGCGAACGGCCCTGGGGACGCTGGACCGTGCTGGATGCAGGGGCTGGCTTTACGGTGAAAAAAATAGAAATCGAGCCGGGTCACCGCTTGTCTTTGCAATATCACCATCATCGCTCTGAACATTGGTTGGTGATTGAGGGTGATGGGGTTGTCGAATTGGATGGAGACTTGATCGAGATTTCCCAACGTTCGCATGTTCACATTCCCTTGAACGCGGTGCATCGGGTTAAAAATACAGGTTCAGTCACGCTGATCATTTTGGAATTGCAGCAAGGCACTGTGCTGGATGAAAATGATATTGTCCGGCTTGAGGATGATTATGCGCGCAATTAGTACATTAAGATGGGATCATAGCGCATGACGGTGCTGATCACAGGCGGGGCTGGCTATATTGGGAGCCACATGGCGTGGCTTTGCCATGATCAGTCCATTCCCTGTGTGGTGCTTGATGATCTCTCCACGGGTTTTGCGGATCAGCTGCCGCCGGATATGCCAGTGGTGGTCGGCGATGTCGGTGATCGGGCTTTGGTGCACGATCTTTTGAATCGCTATCAGATCGACAGTCTGTTGCATTTTGCGGCTAAAATCGTTGTGCCGGAAAGTGTCGCTGCGCCCTTGGCTTATTATCAAACCAATACGGCAAAGGCTTGCACCTTGCTTGATTGTGCGCAGGCGCATGGCATCAAGCAAGTCGTGTTTTCTTCGACCGCGGCTGTTTATGGCGATGTGCAAGAAAGTCCGGTGACGGAGCATGCGCTGACACAGCCAACCTCCCCCTATGGGCAGTCTAAGCGCATGGTGGAGCAGATGTTGTTTGATGCAGCCCATGCCTATGGGATGCGCTCTGTCGTGTTGCGCTATTTTAATGTGGCGGGGGCTGATCCCTTTGGGCGAACCGGGCAGTCTAATCCGCAGGCCACGCATTTGATCAAACTGGCGTGTTTGGCTGCTTTGGGACAACGTCCAGACTTAACGATTTATGGGGATGATTATCCAACCCCAGACGGCACAGGGGTGCGCGATTATATCCATGTCTCTGACTTAGCAGAGGCACATTTATGTGCCTTGCGCTATTTGCAGCAGGGCGGCGGATCTTTGGTTGCCAATTGCGGTTATGGCCGCGGCTATTCAGTGCGGGCGGTGATTGAGGCCGTTAAACAGGTATCCGGTGTTGATTTTCCGGTGCGCATCGCCAAACGACGGGCAGGAGATCCAGCGTCGTTGATAGCCGATGGCCGCATCGCGCGTCAGGTCTTGGCGTGGACACCCCGTTATGAGGATTTACATCAGATTGTCGATCACGCTTTGGCGTGGGAACGTCGCTGTCTGGCTGCTGTGTAAAGACAAAAAGGATCAGTGCACCGCAAGGGGTGGCTGTGCTGAACAGAGAGGATAAGGATCGCAGGTCATGGTCTGCCTTGTAACAGGAGCGGCTGGATTTATCGGCTATCACATGTGCCAGCGTCTGTTGCATGAGGGGCATCAGGTCTATGGGCTTGATAATCTCAATGCCTATTATTCGGTTGATTTGAAACAAAAGCGTCTTGCACGCTTAGAGCGCCATCCGGGTTTTAAATTTTTTAAAACCGATCTTGCCGATCAAGCAGGCGTTGAGGCGGTGTTTTCTCACGCTCCCATCACGCAGATCATTCATCTCGGAGCGCAGGCTGGGGTGCGCTATTCGCTCGAAAATCCGCGTGCTTATGTACAGTCAAATTTGGTTGGGTTTTTTAATGTGTTAGAGGCAGCGCGTGCAGCAAAAGTGCAGCATTTTGTCTTTGCGTCAACCAGTTCTGTCTATGGCTCCAATCAGCAGATGCCCTTTAGCACCAGCCATCTGACGGATCATCCGGTGTCATTTTATGCGGCTACCAAAAAATCCAATGAAGTCCTGGCCCATTCTTATGCGTCTATGCATGGCTTGCCTGTAACGGGCCTGCGTTTTTTTACGGTTTATGGTCCGTGGGGTCGGCCCGATATGGCTCTGTGGCTGTTTACACAAGCGATTTTAAACAAGCAGCCGATCACGCTCTATGACGAAGGGCAACTCAAGCGCGATTTCACCTATATCGATGATATTATTGAGGCAATGTGGCGGGTCTTGCAAAAGCCCCCTTTGGCTAATCCAGCTTATGACTATCTTCGGCCTGATCCTGCCACCAGTGATGCGCCTTATGCCGTGTTTAACATCGGCAATCACCAACCGGTGCGGGTTAAAGATTTGGTGGTTTTGCTGGAGGAGGCTTTGGGGCAAAAAGCACATATTCGTTTCGCGCCTTTGCAAACAGGCGATGTGAGGGCGACCTTTGCGGATATTGATCCACTCACACAGCGAACTGGGTTTACACCGCAGACACCGTTAGCTGTCGGTGTTAAAAATTTTGTTGCTTGGTATAAAGAGTTTTACGCTCAATAAGAACAGATAAAGCCCCTACATTGTCAAAGGAGAGGTCATGCGTGCCTTAGTCAGTCATCAGATCGGCGGGCCCGATCAACTCGCTGTCATCGAGCATGCGGTGCCAGAGCCTGCTAAAGATGAGGTGCGGGTGCGGGTTCATGCCTGCGGGGTGAATTTTCCAGATACGCTGATCATTCGTGATCGCTATCAGATCAAACCCGAACGTCCGTTTTCACCGGGGGGTGAATGGGCTGGGGTGATTGATCGCGTGGGCGCAGGTGTCACGCATCTTAAAGTCGGCGATCGGGTTGCTGCGACAACGCTTTATGGGGGTATGTGCGAACAGCGCGTTGTTGCGGCTTCAGCCTGTATTCCTTTGCCTGAGGATATGCCCTTTGAGGATGCGGCGAGTTTTTTTCTGACCTATGCCACCACTTATTATGGATTGCACCATCGCGGCACACTCAAACGTGGCGAAACACTGTTGATTTTAGGTGCCACAGGGGGGCTTGGCATTGCAGCGATTGAATTGGGGAAATATTTTGGGGCACGGGTGATTGCTGGTGTCTCCTCGCAGGAAAAAGCTCAGATCGCGCGCCAAGCGGGTGCAGATGAGGTGTTGATCTATCCGCAGATGGTCGAGGATCCTGCTGCCATTCGGGCCTTGTCTCATCAGATCAAACAGATCTGCGGGCCACAGGGTGTTGATGTGGTCTATGATAGTCTTGGGGGGCCTTTTACCGAAGCCGCCTTGCGTTCTATGGCGCGCTATGGACGCTTATTGGTGATTGGTTTTGTGGCGGGGATTCCCAAAGTGCCCACCAATTTGATTTTGCTTAAATCCTGCCAATTGGTGGGCGTATCATATGGCAGTTTTTCGCAAAAAGATCAGAAGGGGCATTTAGAAATTTGCCAAGCTTTGATTGATCTTTATCAGCAAAAAATTATTCGACCCCATATTACAGCACGCTTCCCCTTGGCGCGCGGCGGTGAGGCGATTGCCTTATTGGAAAGCCGAAAGGCCATTGGCAAAATCGTGGTTGATGTGCAAAGCTGATCAGGATGAGGGTAAAGGATATTCGTTCGCTAGATGAACGGTTTATTCGCTGCCATCAAGAGCAAACAGACCATCACCATAAACTCACACAACAAATAATACGCAAGAAACAGCACGCAACACATAGCAGGCACACATGACCCTTCACCTGACAGGCGCCACGCGTCTTTATATCATCATCGGGGATCCCATCGTGCAGGTAAAATCGCCCGGTGGCATGACGGCAGGATTTGCCGCCCGTGGGGTGGATGCTATTATGGTTCCGGTTCAGGTCAAGCCGAATGATCTGGCCGATTGTCTGTCGCTTGCGGGTCGCATTGGTAATCTGGATGGGATTATTGCGACCATTCCACATAAATTTTCTTGTCTGCCTTTTTGTGCGTCCTTGTCGGATCGGGCTGGTTTTATTACGTCGGTCAATATGATGCGGCGGCGTGCGGATGGCGCATGGCATGGCGATATGTCGGATGGATTTGGGTTTATGCAATCGTGCTGCCGCAATGGATTTGTGCCGCAAGGCAAGCGGGCTTTGCTGATCGGAGCCGGCGGGGCTGGATCAGCGATTGCCTATGAATTGGTTGATCGGGGTGTCGCGCAACTGGCTGTTTATGATCCTGATGCCGCGCGCCGCGATGCGTTGATGGCGCGGCTGGTGGCTTTGGGTAAGGCTGAGATTGTCGCAGGCTCTCCCGATCCGTCAGGATATGATTTCATTGCCAATGCTAGTCCTGTGGGGATGAAACCGTCCGATCCCTTGCCCGTGATGATGGAGCATCTCACACCCTCAATGTTTGTGGGCTGTGTGATCACCCAGCCTGATCCCTCACCCTTTGTGGCGGCTGCGCGGGCGATTGGGTGTCAAACATCGACGGGGAGTGAAATGTATCAATCCGTGCAAAGCGTCATGCTTGATTTTTTTCTCAATCCCTAAGCGCGAGGACGGGCTGTGACATTTCTTTCGCTTGAACAGATCCCCGATCAACACGCCTATGATGTGATTGTGGTCGGCGGTGGCGGCGCGGGTCTTGCTGCTGCTTTATTTGCAGCGCTCGCCAAGCAGCGTGTGTTGCTGATTGAGCGCACAGAATTTTTGGGTGGCACCACGGCTTTGTCAGGCGCCACCACATGGGTGCCCAACAGTCTGCACGCATCGAAAGTTAATCCGCACGACACGCCAGAAGCCGCGCGCGCTTTTTTGGATGGCGTGGTTGGTAATCACGCGCCGTCTGCTTTGCGGGAGGCTTTTTTGGCGCAGGGTCCGCACGCCATTGCGATTCTGGAACAACAGAGTCATGTGCGGTTCCGCCCCTATCCGCATCACCCAGATTATGAGCAACATATCGACGGGGCCACCACATGCGGGCGGGCGCTTGAGCCTTTGCCCTTTGATGGGCGTTTGTTGGGAGAGGCCTTATCGGTCATCCGTCCACCCATTCCTGAATTCACCATTTTTGGGGGCATGATGGTGGATCGCACCGATATCGGTCATTTGCTCAATCTAACAAAAAAATGGACTTCATTGCGTCATGCAGCACGCATCCTATCGCTTTATGGGTTGGATCTGTTGCGTGGCTCGCGGCGCGGCTCGCGGCTTGTGATGGGCAATGCATTGATCGGTCGTTTGCTGTATTCTCTCATGGCCCATCCGGTTGATTTTATGCTCAACACGCATGTGGAACGCTTGGTGAGTGAGGGCGAGCGGGTCACAGGTCTTGTGGCACAGCAAGCGGGCGTCACACGCAAGCTGTTGGCGCGTGCGGGTGTTATCTTGGCGGCCGGTGGGTTTAACCATCATCCGCAAAAGCGCACATCCCTGTTGCGCAGTCCCGTGACCAGTTATTCGCCTGCCGCGCCCGGCCATACAGGGAGTATGCAGGACTTAGCTTTGGCGCTCGGGGCGCATTTTGCCGAAGGCGGGGCTGATCATGTATTTTGGGCTCCGGTGTCGGTGCGCAAACGATCTGATGGTTCAACCGCCGTCTTTCCTCATTTTGTGATGGATCGTTCAAAGCCCGGAACTGTTTGTGTCAATCAAAAAGGTGAGCGCTTTACCAATGAGGCGCAATCTTATCATTTATTTGTGCGGGCGATGCTGGAGGCTGATAAAACCACCCCAACCGTTCCGGCCTTTATTGTCACGGATGCACGCGGCCTGCATCAATATGGACTGGGTATGGTGCGGATGGGCACCAAAAATTTAGATCCTTTTATAGCCGATGGCTATTTGTTGCAGGGTCACTCGATTGCTGAACTCGCTGCACAGATGGGTGCGGATGCAGCCACGCTCACCAAGACGCTTGCCGACATGAACCACTTTGCCGAAACAGGGGTTGATCCGCAATTTGGACGCGGAACAACGGCCTATCATCGGGCCAATGGTGATGCAGGTTTTGAGGGGCCTAATCCATGTTTGGGCCCCATTGCCGTTGCGCCTTTTTATGCGGTGCGACTCTATCCCGGTGATATTGGGGCCGCGTCTGGTTTGGCCATCAATGCGCAGGCGCAAGTGCTGCGCGAAGGAGGGCATCCGATCCAAGGGCTTTATGCCTGCGGCAATGAGGCGCAATCAATTGCCGGAGGCACGTATCCCGGCCCCGGTATTACCCTCGGTCCGGCTCTGACTTTTGCTTATTGTGCGATCCAACATTGTCTTGCGGATCCATCCGGGGCTGCTCATGTCTGATCGCAGCACGGCTGATCCTTCCGCAACCGATCCATTGCTGACATGCGATGTGGTGGTCGTGGGATCAGGTGCCTCCGGTTTGACCGCCGCCCTCACAGCGTCATCTTTGGGGCTTGAAGTGGTGGTGGTTGAGAAAGATGCGCAATTTGGCGGCACATCGGCATGGTCGGGGGGATGGATGTGGATCCCGCGTAATCCGTTGGCCTGTGAAGCAGGGATCAACGAGCCTCTTGAAACGCCCTTGACCTATTTGCGGCATGAGTTGGGCGCGCAGTTTAACGAGCCGATGGCCCGACAGTTTCTTGAACAAGGCCCAGCGATGGTGCGCTTTTTGCGCGATGATGTGGGGTTGAAATTTGTTGATGGCAATCGGATTCCTGATTTTCATGATCAGACACCGGCTGCGGGTCAAGGTGGGCGGTCTTTATGTGCGGCGCCGTTTGATGGTCGTGCATTGGGGCGTCGTCTTCAAGACTTGAAAGAGCCCTTGGAGGAGGTTTCTCCCTTCGGCATGGGCATTGCGTCGGGCCTTGATCTCAAGAATTTTTTAGACACATTTCACAAGCCGAAAGCCTTTTGGCATGTCACCAAACGTGTTCTGCGCCATTGGTGGGATGTGGTGGTGCATGGGCGGGGACTGCATCTGGTCAATGGCAATGCCTTGGTGGCGCAGTTATTGAAAGCTCTGGATGAGCGCGGTGTGCATTTGTTAGCAAGCGCCAAGGTGGAGGCATTGCTGACCGAGCAAGGCCGGGTGTGTGGCGTTCGCACCGTGCGCGGGGTCATTGCGGCGCGTCGTGGTGTTATTTTGGCCGCGGGCGGTTTTCCGCATGATCAACAGCGTAAAGCCGACTTATTCGCGCATGATCCAACTGGACAGACGCATCATTCAGCTGCCCCGCTCAGTAATACGGGCGATGGTTTGCGCCTAGGAGAGCAGGTGGGCGGGCAGGTCAGCCGCTCATTGGCGCATGCGGGCGCGTGGGCGCCAGTTTCTTTGGTGCCGAAACCCGATGGTTCAACAGGCCGTTTCCCGCATTTGGTCGAACGGGCCAAGCCGGGTCTGATCATGGTGTTACGCAATGGCCAGCGGTTTACTAATGAGGCGAATGCCTATCATGACGTGATGCAGGCTTTGTTTGCCGCCACTCCGCCTGATACGCCTTATGAAGCCTTTATGATTTGTGATCATCGGTTCCAGCGCCGTTATGGATTGGGGCGGGCCCGCCCACGTCCGTTTCCAGTGAGGCCATGGATCCGCAATGGCTATTTGAAGCGCGCTGACACCGTGGCGGATTTGGCGCGCGCCTGCGGTCTTGATGTGCAGGGCTTGGAGCACACCCTCGCCACCTATAATCACCATGCGGCACAGGGACAGGATCCCGTCTTTCATCGGGGTGAAAGCGCCTATAATCGGATTCAGGGCGAGGCGGATCAGACGCCTAATCCTTGTGTGGCGCCGATTGTCGAAGCCCCCTTTTATGCCATTAAGATTGTGCCGGGCAGTTTGGGCACCTTTGCCGGCTTGCAGGTTAATCTGGATGCGCAGGTGCTGACACAAGCCGGGCAGGCGATCCCCGGTCTTTATGCGGTCGGCAATGATATGGCGAGCGTGATGGGGGGGCATTATCCAGCCGGTGGGATTACGCTTGGGCCCGGCATGACCTTCGCTTTCATTGCCGCTTATCATGCCAGTGGCGTCCCACTGTCCAATAATCGAAACCGCGCCTAAGGGCGGCCCGGTTTTGGTTTGAATTTCTTTGCGTTTTGTCACTTTTCCGGCACAGGGGGACTTATAATTTCATGGGAATATCCGTCTTAAGGAGGATAAGGTTGGTCGCAGTTTTGGTTCGGCTGCGCTAAAGATGAATAAGGAACACGCAAGGCGGAGCGGGCTATGAATGATGTGCAAGTTTTGAAACGGATGGCTTTGGAACATGTCAAGGCCGAGGCTTTGGACAAGCTGTTGTTAATCGCCTATCTGGAAACCAAGAATTATGCCGATTGGCAGCGCACCCAGCCCGAGGGCCACTGGAATATCGGATTGAAAAATGTAGCCGCCGAAGAGGTGGTGGATGATGATGAAAAAAACACCCGCTACAAGGCGATCAGTTTTTTTGTCAAAGACTATAAAGTGAAATTGGGGGGCTACCGCTATCGTTCATCCAACCCCAATGAATTGAAATTTTTTGAAAAAATAAAATTCTTTTTGTTTGAGGAGGTCATCCTTGATCTTGAATATGAATTGCTGCGTGACCCGAAAGGGCTGGGCGATTATCAATTTAAGAATATCGAGGAGTTTCATAAAGATGACCGCACCAAAATCGTGCTCGAAAATATTTATAAACTGATTTTGGAAAAACAGGCCCGCGAGGAAGAAGCCAAGAAAAATGTGGTTGTTAAAAAGACCCGCGATAAATTCACCTTTTAACAGTCTTGTCTATAAAGCGCATCGCAGCAATCAAAAGACGGGCCAGGCCTTTTTGATCGGCGTGTTTTGAACCTGCGAGATCTTTGGCATTGATTAGTTTTTGCGGATCAAAGGTGCGAGCTGGTCGAGTGTCAGCAGGCGTGCGGAATTGCTTAAAAACAGCAATTCCGATCCGACATGGATAAATGCAGCCAAGAGCGGATTGAGATATCCAAAGGCTGCCATGCCGATGCCAATGGCATCCACCAGCAGCGTGCCAGCAAAATTTTGCCAGATGATGGAGCGAGTCTGGCGGGCGATGCGGATGGTTTCAACCAGCTTCACAAGATCATTGCCAATCAGGAGGATTTGCGCACTTTCCTTGGCGATGTCGGTGCCTGAGCCCATGGCAATGCCAAGAGTTGCAGCACTTAAAGCGGGTGCATCATTAACCCCGTCGCCCACCATGGCGACAGCTTTGTTCGCCGCAATCAGTCTGCGCACATAAGCTAATTTGTCTTCGGGGAGCAGTTCGGCTTGATAGTCAGCGATGGATAGATCATGCGCGACCTTTTGTGCAACATGGGCAATATCGCCGGTGAGCAAAATGGTTTTAATCCCCATTTCTGCAAAAGCCTGCATCGCGGAGGCGGCTTCGGGTCTGACTTCATCGGCAACATCGATGTCACCGGCAAATCGATGATCAACCGCCACTAAAATCTCTGAACCCGCCTGTTCGGCGGAGCGTGCAGGCACATGAATCCCAGCTTCTGCCAGTAATTTACGATTTCCAACCCGAATGGTTGACTGGTTCAATGAGGCGGTAATGCCGTAACCGATCGCATAGTGAAAGGCGTCAGGTTCGATGATCGTCAGGCCCTTGTCTTTCGCTGCTTGCACGACAGCGCGTGCCAACGGATGTTCTGAATGGAGTTCCGCACTCGCGGCTAAAGACAAGACCGTATCAGGATCAAAGCCCTGTGTAACGCGCACCGCGCGCACGCGCGGCTCGCCATAGGTGAGTGTGCCCGTTTTATCAAGGATGACCGTATCAATGCGACCTAAGGTTTCCAGATGGATTCCGCCTTTGATAATCGAGCCGAGTCGGGCTGCCCTTCCGATCCCGCCCAATATGGCCAGCGGTGTGCCCGCCGCAATCCCGCATGCACCCGCCACAATGATGACGGAAATTGTATCGCGCAAATCGCGGGTCAACCAGAAGGTGAGCGCGGCTGCGGCAAAAGAAAAATAAACCAGATAGCCCGCAAGCTGATCGGCAAGTTTTTGGACCGGAGCGCGGGTGTGTTCAGCCGCTTCCACCGCTTCAATAATCCGTCCATAGCTAGTATCGCGGCCCACACGCTCAACCACGATTTCAAGCGTACCGCTTTGATTGATGGATCCGGCATAGACCTGACTGCCAATCTGCTTATCCGCGGGCATGGATTCCCCCGTGATACGGGATTGATCCATCGCGCTCTGTCCGGCAATCACGCGCCCATCAATCGGTGCTTTTTCACCGGGGGAAAGCAGCACAGCATCACCGGGCACAATCGCCTCGACAGCAAGCGTGAGGATCTGTCCGTTGCGGCGTATACGCGCTTCTGCCGGAATGAAATCAACCAGATCTTTAATGGCCGTGCGTCCACGCGCCAGCGTGATATGTTCCAACTCTTCAGCAATCAGCACAAACAGGCTCACCACAAGGGCTGTGAAATATTCGGCAATGGCGGCGGCAGCAAGAATTGCAATGCTCATGGATAGTTCCATGGTCATGCGGCGCATCAACAGATTTTCGACGGCCTCATGAAAAATAGGCCAGCCTGCAATCAATAAACAGCCGAACCCGATCCACGCAGGGGAAACAAAAGCGGTGCCAATCCCAAACCATAACAGTCCAGCTCCAATCACGCCGATGCCAATGCGCAGCAGCGCCAGCGGTTCAAAGGCGCGGTCATGATGCACCGACTGCGGCTCGTTGGTCTCAAGGTGAACCGCTGCAGTCTCAGAGGCGGGGTGGAGGAGGGGGGTGGTCATTGAGCTGGCTTTCGTTCCGGGGTTTTCATGCCGGGTCTTGCATTCAAGGTCTTTATCCAAAGAGCGCGCGAGCACGGTCGGGGCCTGTGTCAAAAGACCGGATTCGAGATCCGGATCACGGGTCGCACACGCGTCTTTATTCTAGGAGCCTCGGCGGCGCAGGGGAAGTCCTGTTTGGGCTGGACACGCCGTGCGCTGCGGGCTGGGCTTTTTCTCTACCCCTTAAGGCTTTGGCAGACAGGGCCGTGCGGCTGTTGTCACGGGTGCGAATCACTTAGGATTGATGGGGTTTTTTAGTCGTTGAGCGTGTTGGATTTGGGTATGGCGTCCTCTGGGCAAAAGGCGATCAGGGATTTTCAGCCGGACTGGGTGACGGTTGACGAATATTTGATCAGCTCTTTGGTGATCAAATATGTTTATGCCTATCTGACCCGCTATTTATCGCTTGAAATGGCCCATCAAAATGATGTGGCAAAGTTTTTCGAAATCATTTGGTTTGAATTTTTCCGCAGTCCGCAGATGCATGCGATCCGGCCAGATATTCCCGACCCGTGTGATGCGCTCGGCTTGCAGGCGACAGACTTATCGGATTTGCATGATTATATTGCCCATCACATTAAGATGGATGTGCTCAATCATCCGCATTTGCGGATGCGCAAAAAAATTGAACTCACCAATCATCTCGATGATGTGTCTTTTGCGATTAAGTCCAATATTTTGCTGCGGGCCTATTAAGCCCGACCGGATCTAAGCAGATCAGCGGTGTGAAACGCTGATGTCATAGCGTTTTTCAATGTCTCGTAACCGCTGATAAAGACGCTGCATTTCTTGCAGGCCAAAGGGTGTGGGCGGTTCAAAGGGGCTACGTTCCCCGCGCAGATCAATGCCGCATTGTAAGGCATAAAAGCGTTTGCCATAGCATAGGGCCTGACCGATGGTGCGGATCATAAACACGATGATTGGCAGTAATTCATGATGCAAAGCTTCGGCTTGTGCTTGCGCGCGAGCATCGCCACTGCGAAACCACTCATAGAGGCGCACTTGTGCGGCTAACACATCGGGGGCGGGAATTAATCCGCTGATTCCGGCGCGTAAATTGGACATGAATTCAATCCCGCCATGGCCGCAAAACGAAGCCATCCGTCCCCCTGTGCGCTCGATCAAGGCTTGTGTTTCCACAGCGGTGCCTTCCGCCTTGATCATCGTCAGATTGGGGTGGGTGTGATGCAGGTTCACCAGCGCATCCAGCGAAAGGTTGAGCGCTAAATTGAACGGATTGTGTTGGATGCCAACCGGACAGGTCAGGGCATCAATGCTTTGGCCAAAAAACCGCATCAGAGCGGCTTCGCCTCCCTCCAAAGCCTGCGGGGGTTGCAAGATGATTAAATCAGCTCCCGCCGCACAGGCCTTGCGGGCAAAATCGGTTTGAGCAGCGGCGGTTTGCTCGCCAATGGTCACCATGAGCGGCACGCGTTTGTTGAGGGTTGTGGCAACCAGCTCGACAATCTCTAAGCGTTCTTGCGTGCTATGTTTTTGCACTTCGGTGATCAGGCCCAGCACCATAATGCCATGCGCCCCACAGGCCAGCACATGCTCGACTTGGCGTTGCATGGCAGTGGCATCGATCCGGCCTGCTTCATCATGATACGCATAAAGAACCGGATAGAGTCCATGGAAAGGGGCGGGGGTCATCACTCAGGCCTCCTCGCGCAACCGCACCGAGTCAGGAACAGGCAGTGGTGCATTGGCACTTTTTTTGAATTCAACAGTTGTAAAGAGCAAAGGTTCATCGCCGATATTTTCAACACTATGCAGCATGTAATCCCCTTTGGGAAACGTGAAATGCTGCGTGCTGCCGGGATGATATTTGCTATCTTTGACCGAGCCATCTTCAAAATAGCTGCGCGATTCCCCGTGGCTATGACAGGTCCAAAAATAATTGAGCACATGACGGTGGAAATGGCAGCGCTGCCCAGCCTGCAAATGCAAATGCCAGACGCGCACCTCCTCCGTTTCAGAAACCAAGACAGTGCCAACCATGCCGTTATATTCATTGTGCAGAATATCGTCTTGCACATCTTGCGGCCAATGAGCGCGATAGGCGCGGTTGTTCATGAGGCGGTTCCTTCCCGGAGTATATTTTGACTGGTCTTCAGGTGTTATTTTAAAACCGGACCTTGTTTTTTGACAAGAGAGCGTGGTTTTTTGACAAGAGAGCGTGATCTGATCCTTTAACGCTGTGGGTTATGAAAAGTCCCCAAGTGAGGGGAGGGGCGCATAGAGGGTGCATTTTGTTTCTAGCACGCTGCGTTCGCATCCGAAGCCTGTTTGAGCGGGCGCCGCTGAAATTCTACGCGAGCCTTAAAAGCATTGACATTTTAATAAGTGTCGACACATTATGG
>CAWUMW010000038.1:0-13590 GCA_963923415.1 uncultured Hyphomicrobiales bacterium
GATCAAAGCTCAGTTTGATATTCAGCCCGATCATCAGCGCCGCAATGCCACAACCGATAAGACGCTGCCATAAAGGCGCCACCAGCGCTCCCATTTTCTGCCGATCCGAGACAAAGATCAGCAAGGGCACCATGGCGAAGGGCAGTTGCAAACCCAGCACCACTTGCGACAGCACCAAAAGCTGGCTTGTGCCGTGATCACCCGCCATAACCCCGACCATCACAGCTGGCACAATCGCCATGAGCCGCGTCACCAGCCGTCGCGCCCAAGCGGGCATGGAAATAGATAAAAACCCCTCCATCACGATCTGGCCTGCCAGCGTCGCCGTAATGGTGGAATTGAGGCCGCATCCGATTAAAGCGAGGGCGAACAGGATCGGGGCCAGATGGGATCCGAGCAAGGACGCCAAGAGACTATGCGCTTCCTCGATTTCCGTCACATCGCTATGGCCCGACCAATGAAAGCTTTTGGCCGCCAGAATGAGAATGGCAGCATTGATCAACAGCGCAAAGCTTAAGGCGATGGCCGAATCAAGATTGGCAAAATGCAGATGATCGGCGCGCTCCTTGAGGCTCGACCCGCTCGGGCGGGTTTGCACGATGCCGCTGTGCAAATAGAGATTATGCGGCATGACGGTCGCACCGATAATCCCCATGGCCAGATAGAGCATGTCGGCATTTTGAAAGAGATCGGCGGTCGGCACAAAGCCCAGCATCACCGTAGGCCAGTCTGGTTTGGCGATCAGAATTTGAGCCAACATCGCTGCCGCAATCAGCGCCATCAGGCTCATGACCAGCGCTTCAAGCCGCCGAAACCCAAAGCGTTGCAAGGCGAGCAATAAAAAAACATCACAGGCCGTGATCAAGATCCCGATTGTCAGCGGCAGGCCAAACAGCAATTTGAGCCCGATGGCCGTGCCAATGACTTCAGCAAGATCGGTGGCAATCATAGCAAGTTCAGCCATCAGCCACAAAAAAGCGGTGACCGGAATTGAAAATTGGTCGCGGCAGGCTTGGGCAAGATCCCGACCGCTGGCAATCGCTAGTCGTGCCGCAAAACTTTGCAGTAACACCGCCATGAGATTGGACAGCAGCACCACGCTGAGCAAAGCGTAACCGAATCGGGCGCCGCCATTCAGCGAGGTGGCCCAGTTGCCCGGATCCATATAGCCTACAGCCACCAGATAGCCGGGGCCCATAAAGGCCAAAAACCGCCGAAATCCCTTATCTGAAGGGTTCATGCGCACAGAGCCGTGCAATTCCCCCAAGGAGACGCGGGGACTATGGCGTTTCCATCCATGGGGCGGCGGCGGGGCGGTCTGGGACATGGCCTGACTTTCGTTGCGATTTTGCTTTTTATCATAAGCCGACCCTGTGATCATGCAATTGTCCGCAGGCCAGTGTTGCGTCTTTGCAACACCTGCTTTTTCTTCATGGGTGCCGTGCAATGGGGCGACCTTTGCCGAAATCCTGCCACAAAGAGGGGGCAGTCAGGAAAAATTAACCGCGTAAGGCCGTTGATGGTTTTGACACTGTGGCAAAGGGGTAGGTAAAAGACAGGGAGGCCGTCAGATGTGGCGTAAGGAAGAAAGCCCCCAAGTGGGTCTTCTTTTTGAGGCAGCGGACTGACAGAGGCCCTGAGCACT
Organism: uncultured Hyphomicrobiales bacterium; assembly: GCA_963923415.1. Lineage (GTDB taxonomy): Bacteria > Pseudomonadota > Alphaproteobacteria > Rhizobiales > Beijerinckiaceae > CAIYZJ01. The sequence continues at coordinate 1,646 of CAWUMW010000038.1, forward strand.
ATTGACCGTATCAATTGGGGATGGATCCAGCATGAGCCACACTGTCATCGATAAATCAAAATTACCAAGCCGGCATGTGACGGAGGGTCCGCAACGGGCGCCGCATCGCTCCTATTATTACGCGATGGGTCTGACCCGCGCCCAAATGAGCCAGCCTTTTGTTGGCGTGGCCTCCTGTTGGAATGAGGCCGCGCCGTGCAATATCGCTTTGATGCGTCAGGCGCAGGCGGTCAAAAAAGGGGTGGCTGCCGGGGGCGGAACACCGCGTGAATTTTGCACCATTACCGTTACGGACGGGATCGCCATGGGCCACCAAGGCATGAAAGCCTCACTGGTGTCGCGTGAGGTGATTGCGGATTCGGTCGAATTGACCATGCGTGGACATTGCTATGACGCCTTGGTTGGTCTTGCTGGTTGCGACAAGTCATTGCCGGGCATGATGATGGCGATGGTGCGCTTGAATGTGCCGTCGATCTTTATTTACGGCGGATCAATTTTGCCCGGCACCTTCAAAGGCCGTCCGGTGACCGTGCAAGATGTGTTCGAAGCGGTTGGCAAGCATTCGGTCGGCGATATGTCCGATGCTGATCTTGAAGAGCTGGAGCAAAAAGCCTGCCCATCGGCAGGGGCCTGTGGCGCGCAATTTACCGCCAATACGATGGCAACAATTTCCGAGGCGATTGGCTTGGCGCTGCCTTATTCGGCCGGCGCCCCAGCGCCTTATGAAATTCGCGACCAGTTTTGCATGACAGCCGGAGAGATGATTGTTGAGCTGATCCGCAAGCAAATTCGTCCGCGCGATATTGTCACGCTCAAATCGCTTGAAAATGCAGCCACGGTGGTTGCCGCTTCAGGTGGGTCCACCAATGCAGCCTTGCATTTGCCAGCGATTGCACATGAAGCGGGGATTGAATTTTCGTTGTTTGATGTCGCTGAGATTTTCAAGAAAACCCCCTATATCGCTGACCTGAAACCGGGTGGGCGCTATGTGGCCAAAGATATGTTTGAAGTCGGCGGCATTCCGTTGTTGATGAAGACCTTGTTGGATCATGGCTTCCTGCATGGGGATTGCATGACCGTGACGGGGCGCACCATTGCTGAAAATCTGGCCTCGGTGAAATGGAACCCTGAGCAAGATGTTGTGCGTCCTGCCAATGATCCGATTACGCCGACGGGCGGGGTTGTCGGCTTGCGCGGCAATCTGGCTCCAGATGGGGCGATTGTGAAAGTGGCCGGCATGCCGCTGGATAAGCAAAAATTCTCTGGCCCGGCGCGCTGCTTTGACACCGAAGAAGCGTGTTTTGAAGCAGTCAAGCAACGCCAATACAAAGAAGGTGATGTGTTGGTGATCCGTTACGAAGGCCCCAAAGGCGGACCGGGCATGCGGGAAATGCTTGCCACCACCGCCGCGCTTTATGGTCAGGGCATGGGCGACAAAGTTGCGCTGATTACCGATGGACGGTTCTCTGGCGCGACCCGTGGCTTCTGCGTCGGCCATGTTGGGCCGGAGGCAGCGGTTGGCGGCCCGATTGCGCTGGTGCAAGATGGCGACATCATTTCGCTCGATGCGATCAGCGGCACTTTGACGGTCGCGCTCAGCGATGCCGAATTGGCCGAGCGGCACAAGGCATGGGCTGCACGGGAAACCGATTATGGATCCGGCGCGATCTGGAAATATGCACAAACGGTTGGATCCGCACTGGATGGTGCTGTGACCCATCCGGGTGGAAAAGGCGAAAAGCACTGTTATGCGGATCTCTGATCGATCAAGATCAGTTTTGCTTTACCTCTGCTGCCTTTGGGGCGGCGGAGGCGCTTTTTCAAGTGCATGTGTTTTCAGTGCATGGGCTCTTGATGCAACCCCGCCTGTGGTCGGGGTTGCGCCAACTGGGGCGGGGACATTTCACACAGTGTCCGAAGCCTTTCGCGTTGGGATGAACCAATATAACAGCGGCGATAAAGGGTCAGCGGTCAAAGCGCTCGAATATGCCGCGACCCATGGCCATGCAATGGCCGAATGGAAATTGGGCCGCATGTATGCCGAGGGCGATGGCGTGACAGCCAACAAGCTCAAAGCCTTCGAACATTTTTCTAAAATTTGTAATGATCATGCGGATGAGGCGCCTGACTCACCCAATGCACGGTTTGTGGCCAATGCCTTTGTCTCGCTGGGGACGATGTATCTGGAAGGCGTGCCGAATACAGCCATTGCGCCCAATCCGCTTCGGGCCCGCGAAGTCTTTGCCTATGCGGCAACATGGTTTGGTGATCCGGATGCGCAATATAGTCTGGGCCGTTTGACGCTCGAAGGTTTGGGAGGCGCGCAAGATCCTCGCCAAGCGCTCCGCTGGTTTAATTTGTCAGCGGAAAAAGGACATCTTCAATCGCAAGCGATGTTAGGCCGGATGTTGTTTTCCGGTGAAGGTGGGATGATGCAACGGGCGCGCGGTTTGATGTGGTTGCAGATTGCGCGCAATGGCGTGAAGTCTGAGAGTGATGGATGGATCGTCACCCTTTATGATGACGCCTTCAATCTTGCCGCCGATACGGATCGGCTGGCGGCTTTATCTTATATCGAGCAATATAAGCGCGTAAAACGCTAGGATCAGACCCTAGGATCTGAGGCTCTCTGTTAGATCGCCAGTTCTACCCATGCGGGCACATGATCAGAGGGTTTTTCCCACGCTCTCACCTCACGATCGATCCCGGCGCGCTGGAGCCGTGCTGTTGCCTCAGGGGAGAGCAGCAAATGGTCGATGCGAATGCCATTATTTTTTTGCCACGCTCCGGCTTGATAATCCCAAAATGTAAAGAGTTCTTGCTGAGGCGCACAGGCGCGAATGGCATCGGTTAAACCAAGATGGCACAGGGTTTGGAAGGCGGCGCGGCTTTCAGGTTGCGCCAAAGCATCACCGCGCCATTGGTCAGGGTTTTTGGCATCAAGATCGGTTGGAATGATATTGTAATCGCCCGCTAAGATCAGGGGCTCTTCTAAGGCAAGCAAGGTTTTGGCGTGGCGGATCAAACGCTCCATGAAATTTAATTTATACGGGAATTTTTCTGTACCGAGCGGATTGCCATTCGGGCAATAGATTGAGGCCAGACGCACAACCCCGCCGGGGGTTGAAACCACCGCTTCAAGATAGCGCGCTTGCAGATCATTCGCGTCACCGGGCAGGCCGACACGTACATCTTCAAGAGGCAGGCGGGAGAGCACAGCAACACCATTAAAAGTTTTTTGTCCCAACACCGCGCAATTATAACCTAACGCTTCGATCTCCAGTTTTGGAAATGTATCGTCCTGGCACTTCAACTCTTGCAGGCAGACAAGATCGGGTTGGGTTTCCGTCAGCCAGCGCGTTAAATGCGGCAGACGTTGGCGGACGGAATTCACATTCCAAGTGGCAATGCGCATGCGGTAAGCTCGTTTGGGTTGTCGGGTTGAGCGCGGATCGGCAGAGATGATTCGGGGTGGCCCGAATCGGACAGGCAAAGAAGTCGAAACCGAACGCCAAAACAACCCGCTTGGCAATGGCTGAGGGGGCTGCTTGGCGGTCGGGGGCGATAATTGGTCGAAAATTACCCCGCAGGCTTGACAGCGCCTCATCCGCTGGTGTCTGCACAAAGGGAGGATATCAATCATCGAGAGCAGAAGAGGGTGGCCTATGCGTGTGGCATTTACATTTCCCGGACAGGGGAGTCAGGCTGTCGGAATGGGGCAAGCTCTGGCGCAGGCCTATCCGGTCGCGCGGCAGGTTTTTGACGAGGTCGACGAGGCGCTCGGGCAAAAATTATCGACGCTGATTTTTGAGGGGCCAGAGGATCAGCTCACGCTCACAGCCAATGCCCAACCTGCGCTGATGGCGGTTTCAATGGCTTTGCTGCGCGTGTTGGAGCAGGAGGGGTTTGACCTGCAAAAACAGGCAGTCTGTGTGGCGGGCCATTCCCTTGGAGAATATTCGGCCTTGGCGGCAGCGGGGGCGTTTTCGCTGGCTGATACAGCGCGTTTGTTACGCATCCGTGGCAATGCGATGCAAAAGGCGGTCGCGCCGGGAGAAGGGGCGATGGCGGCTTTGCTTGGTCTTGATTTTGATGCGGCCAATGCGGTGGCGCAAGAGGCGGCGCAAGGGGATGTCTGTCAGGCTGCCAATGACAATGGAGGAGGGCAGGTTGTGATCTCCGGGACCAAGGCTGCGATAGATCGGGCGGTCGAACTTGCCAAGGCAAAAGGAGCCCGCCGCGCTGTCTTGCTTGCAGTGTCCGCGCCGTTCCATTGTGCCTTGATGGCGCCGGCTGCGGAGGCGATGCGCGAGGCTTTGGCGCAGGTTAAAATTCATGCCCCGAAAGTGCCTCTTTATGCCAATGTGCATGCAGCCCCCATCACCGATCCAAAGATGATTTACGAGGGCTTGGTGGCGCAGGTCACGGGCACGGTGCGGTGGCGGGAAAGCGTAGCTGCGATGGCGCAATCCGGTGTGACCCTGTTTGTTGAATTGGGGGCAGGGAAAGTCCTGACGGGATTGGTCAAGCGGATAGCCGATCAAGCGGAAGGGCTTGCATGCGGGACCCCCGATGATCTGGCGGGTCTGAAAGCGCGTTTGGGCTATTGATTTTATCATGAGAGGATAACGGCCATGTTTAATCTTTCCGGCAAGACGGCATTGGTGACAGGCGCAACGGGCGGCATTGGGGGATCCATTGCGCGGGCCCTTCATGCGCAAGGGGCAACTGTGGCACTGTCAGGCACACGCAAAGAGGTGCTCGACCAGTTGGCGGCAGAATTGGGCGGGCGGGCCTTTGTGGTGCCGGCTGATCTATCGAGCGCTGAGAGTGTTGAGGCGCTGGTGCCCGCAGCAGAAGCGGCGATGGGAGGCTTGGACATTCTGGTCAATAATGCCGGGCTGACGCGGGACGGTCTGTTTATGCGGATGAAAGACGAGGATTGGGATCTGGTGTTGCGGGTCAATCTCGATGCAGCCTTTCGCCTCGCACGGGCCGCTATTCGCGGCATGATGAAAAAGCGCTGGGGGCGGATTGTCACCATTACATCCGTGGTGGGCACAACGGGGAATGCAGGGCAGGCCAATTATGCGGCCTCAAAAGCTGCCTTGGTCGGCATGTCCAAAGCCTTGGCGGCGGAAGTGGCGAGCCGCAATGTGACGGTCAATTGTGTGGCACCCGGTTTTATCGCCACCCCGATGACCGATGTGCTGAATGAAAAGCAGCGTGAGGCCATTTTGGGAACGATTCCGGCCGGTCGATTGGGGGTTCCGGAGGATATCGGTGCCGCTGTCGTCTATTTGGCTAGTCAAGAAGCAGGCTATATGACCGGCCAAACCTTGCATGTGAATGGCGGAATGGCAATGATTTGAATGGGTTAGGGCGATTTTAAGGATTTTGTGAAACTGTGCGCACCCCTCTCGCCTTGCTTCGTGAAGTATGATACCAACCCGTTCGCTTCCGGTTTGGGGGACTGACACTATCGTTCTGCACTGCTTGTTGACAGCCTGTCAAAACAATGTGCAGCGTTGGGAAATTTCCGCTATGACAAGCAGGCTGGTAAGTGAAGGGGTCAGCGCCCATTGCGCTGGAATGATACAACGGCGGCCCATCAAGGATGGCCGCCCTCTTTATGGGGATTAATATGAGCGATATCGCAACCCGTGTAAAAAAGATCGTCATCGAACATCTGGGCGTTGACGCCGATAAGGTGATTGACAGCGCCAACTTCATTGATGATCTGGGTGCTGACAGCTTGGATACGGTCGAGCTCGTGATGGCGTTTGAGGAAGAGTTCTCCGTCGAAATCCCGGATGACGCAGCAGAAACCATCCGGACGGTTGGTGATGCGGTCTCCTTCCTTGAAAAGAAGGCTGGCTGAGGCCGTTGACGGCCTGATTTGAATCGAGTTCGGGATGCATAGGGTCGTTGTTACCGGATTAGGCATGGTTACACCGCTAGGATGCGGTGTAGAACCGACTTGGACCAGACTGTTGGCTGGAAAGAGCGGTGCTGTGCCCATCGACCGGTTCGAAGTCGCCGATTTGCCAGCGCGCATTGCGTTTCAGATTCCGGGGGGCGACAAAGCTGACGGCTTGTTTCATGCCGATCAGTGGATGGACCCCAAAGATCAGCGCAAGGTTGATGATTTCATCATCTATGGCATGGCGGCAGCCCGTCAGGCTCTTGATGATGCGCAATGGCATCCCCGCTCTTATGAGGATCAAATCCGCACCGGTGTGATGATCGGTTCGGGGATTGGTGGGATCGGCGGCATCTATGATGCCTCGGTCACGCTGATTGAAAAAGGTCCGCGCCGGGTCTCTCCGTTTTTTATTCCCGGGCGGATTATCAACATGGCCTCTGGCTATGTCTCGATTGAATTTGGCCTTAAGGGGCCCAATCATGCCGTTGTGACGGCCTGTTCGACCGGCGCGCATGCAATCGGTGATGCGGCCCGTCTGGTTGCTTTAGGCGATGCGGATGTCATGCTGGCGGGGGGCACTGAGTCGCCCATTAATCGCCTGTCGATGGCGGGCTTTGCCGCCTGTAAGGCCCTGTCGACCAATTTTAATGACCATCCCCAGAAAGCCTCACGCCCCTATGACAAGGATCGGGACGGCTTTGTGATGGGTGAAGGGTCGGGCGTGATGGTTCTGGAACGGCTTGAACATGCGCTGGCCCGTGGCGCCCATATCTATGCCGAAGTGGCAGGCTACGGCCTGTCCGGGGATGCCTATCACATTACCTCGCCGTCTGAAGATGGGGACGGGGCGTTTCGCTGCATGCAAGCAGCACTCAAGCGGGCCGGGATCAGCCCGTCTGAGATTGATTATATCAATGCCCATGGCACATCCACACCCGTGGGGGATGAAATCGAGTTGAAGGCCGTTGAGCGGCTGGTCGGCGAGGCCGCAGCGTCGATGGCGATGTCCTCGACCAAATCGGCAACGGGCCATTTATTGGGTGCTGCCGGTGCTATTGAGGCGATTTTTTCGGTGCTCGCTATTCGGGATGGCCAAGTGCCGCCCACTTTGAACCTCGACCATCCGTCGGTGCAGACTGCGATTGATCTGGTTCCGCATCAGGCTAAAACCAAACATGTCGATATTGCCCTGTCCAATTCGTTCGGTTTTGGGGGCACCAATGCGTCGCTTGTTTTCCGCCGCTATCAACATTGAATTGTCTGCCACGGCTTTGCCACGGTTCGGGGTTATGGCAGGATCATGCGCCCATGGGATCGTCCCGGGCGTATAGCTCATAATTTTCAAAAGCGGGATGTGAACGGCTCATGCCTCCTGATCAAGCCGACGAGGATCGTTTTTCAGCTGCGCGGCGCAGTTTGATTGGGCGTTTGGTTCCCAAAAGCCCGTCAGCGGCCTTAAAGCCGGTTGCTGTTCCTGAGCCCGAGGCTCGGGCGGGGGGCGCTGTCTTGTCGCTGTTGGCCTATCTGAGCCGTTTGGCTTTATCGATGGCGGTCATTTTGGCTTTGTTCATTGGCTTTGGCTATTGGCTCTATCAACAATATATCGGCCCCGGTCCCTTACCTACCGATAAAGTGGTGATGGTCAAAGGCGGTCTGTCTGATGTCATCGAACAATTGGTGCAGGACGGGGTCATTGAGAAACCCCTTGTCATGATGGCTGCGCTTTACGCCAATGGCGTCTCGAACCGCATCAAGGCGGGTGAATATATGTTTCGCCAGCGCGCCAGTCTGGAAGAGGTGATCAACACGCTGGTTGAAGGCAAAAGCATTTTGCAATCCCTGACAATCAAGGAAGGGTTGACCACCCAACAGATCATTGAGCAATTGCGTGAGAGTGAATTACTGACCGGCGAAATCACCTCCATTCCTGCCGAGGGCACATTGCTGCCTGAAACCTATAAATTTTCGCGTGGAATGAATCGCCAACAATTGCTGGACCGGATGGTGCAGGATCAGGCACGGGTGGTGCGCGATCTTTGGGCGCGCCGCATTGCGGGCTTACCGATTCAAAGCCCGGCGGAGATGATTATTCTGGCCTCGATTGTCGAGAAAGAAACCAGCCGGGCTGATGAACGGCCCCGGGTCGCCCGTGTCTATATGAACCGATTGGACAAGCGGATGCAGTTGCAATCCGATCCAACGATTATTTATGGATTGGTCGGAGGCAAAGGAACATTGGGACGGCCCCTCACTAAGCCTGAAATTACATCCAATACGCCCTATAACACTTATGTGATTTATGGACTTCCGCCCGGCCCGATTTGTAATCCCGGCCGCGCTGCATTGGAGGCCGTGATCAATCCGTCCCGAACCAATGAGTTGTTTTTTGTGGCGGATGGCACGGGCGGCCATGTCTTTTCTGATAATTACGAAATCCATCAGCGCTATGTCGCGCGGCTCAGGGTCGTTGAAGCCGAACGGGCAGCCAAGGAGGCTGCCGCAGCGCCCCCGCCGATGGCGCGTGCGCCGGAAAGCGCCAAGCAAAATCAGCCAAGCCAAACCGCTCAGCCAAGCTCTCAGCCAAGCCAAGCCGCAGAGCCAGCTAAAACAGGCGATCCGTCCAAAGGCAGTGACAGCAAAGCGGCGGAGCAAATCCGCCTCGAAGCAGCCAGTAAATTTGAGCCGGTGCGCGGTGATCCGGCCAAGAGCGAGGCGAAGCCGGAGCCGGTGACCTTTGTTGCCCCGGCTGTTGCTCCGGTGCCTCCTTTGCCGCCGCAGGGTTTGCGTGACAGCGCTCCCGCTGCGGCTCAGAAGCCATCCGCAGCCAAAGACAATTTTGACCTTTCGACCTCAAAAGTGGTGCCCAAATTAAATTGAAACCGCGCCCGCTTTCTGGCAGGAGAGGGCATGGCCTATAGAAAGGCCGGAGGCATAAGGCAATGAGCATCGAAACAACGGGACTAGAAAACCGCATCATTGACCGGCGCGGTTTGATGCTGGTTCTGTCTTCCCCTTCGGGGGCAGGCAAGACCACGCTCACCCGCTTGCTGCGTGAGGAAGAGCCCTCTTTGTCGCTCTCCATTTCTATGACGACAAGACAGCGCCGTCCCAGCGAAGTGGAGGGCGTGCATTATCATTTCATCGAGAAAGATGCTTTCCTGACCATGCGGGATCGCGGTGAATTTTTGGAATGGGCAGAGGTCCACGGCAATTTTTATGGCTCGCCAAGAAAGCCGATTGAACAGTCCTTGATGGCGGGCAAAGATATTTTGTTTGATATTGATTATCAGGGCGCACAGCAGGTGCGTGCCAATGCCCCGGAGGATGTGGTCAGTATTTTTATTCTGCCCCCGTCAATTCCTGAGTTGAAACAGCGCTTGCAGCGTCGTGCTGAAGACAGTGACGAGGTTATTCGGCAGCGGTTGCGGGCCGCGAAAGGCGAGATCGATCGCTGGACGGATTATGATTACGTGTTGGTCAATGATGATCTCAATCGAACCTTTACACGGTTAAAAGCTATTTTGGTGGCCGAGCGGTTGCATCGCGATCGGCAATTGGGTCTTAGGGATTTTATTGGGTCGCTGGTGCGTGATCTCGACGCCTTTTAAGACACATCGCCTGTTGCGCTTATGACGATGCGGCGCGGGTTTGGTCAGCAGGCGTTTTGGATTGCTCAGCAAGTGTTTTGGCTGTCTGAGCCAAAGCAACAAATCCTTCAATCGGAATGGTTTCAGCGCGTGCGGTGGCATCTAAGCCCGCCTGCTCAATCAGCTTCAGCGGTTCAAGCCCTAGAGATTTAAGGCTTTGGCGCAACATTTTTCGGCGTTGTCCAAAGGCCGCTGCGGTGATGCGCGAGAGCCATGCCTGATCACACGGCAACGGGTTTGGCCGCGGGATGAGCTGCACCACCGATGATGTGACTTTGGGCGGTGGCGTAAAAGCGCTGGCAGGCACGTCAAAAAGGATTTTGGTTTCACAACGCCAATTGCTGAGCACAGCTAATCGACCATAGGCTTTCGGATGATCAGGCGTTGCGGTAATTCGCTCTGCAACCTCGCGTTGAAACATCAAGGTTAGGCTGTCATAGCGTGGGGGCCAGTGTGGACTTTCCAACCATTGGATCAGCAAAGCAGTGCCGATATTATAGGGAAGGTTTGCAATGATGCAGCAGGCTTCGTCGGGGGCGAGCCGTGCCTGCCAATCGCATTGCAGCGCATCTTCATTTAAAACCTGCATCCGCTGGTTGTAATGTGCATTGATCATGGCAAGTGCGGGCAAAGCGCGGGCATCGCGTTCGATTGCGATCACCCGCTTGGCGCCTTGGGCGAGGATAGCGCGGGTTAGTCCTCCCGGACCGGGGCCCACTTCAATCACGCAGCGTTGGCTCAAATCCCCTGCAGCGCGCGCAATTTTACCTGTCAGATTCAGATCAAATAAAAAATTTTGTCCGAGTGATTTTTTGGGATCAATGCCCCATGTGGCAATCACCTCGCGTAAGGGGGGCAGTCCATCCGCACTCATGGGGTGCGATCAGCGCGTGCGTTGGTCTGAGCCATTGCGGCGGCTTTTTGAATGGCCGCGACCATGCTGTGCGGGCGTGCTTGGCCTGATCCCGCCAAATCAAAGGCTGTTCCGTGATCAGGGGAGGTGCGGATAAAGGGCAGGCCCAAAGTGATATTCACACCGTCGTCAAAGGCGAGCGTTTTGACCGGGATCAGGGCTTGGTCATGGCTTGGGCAAAGGGCGATGTCATAATGCGCGCGGGCTTGCGCGTGAAACAGCGTATCCGCTGAGTGGGGCCCGGTGATTTGAAAGCCTTGGGCGATGAGTTTGGTAACCGCTGGTTTGAGGATGCGCTCTTCTTCCCAGCCGATATGACCGTCCTCGCCCGCATGCGGATTGAGTCCAGCCAGCACCATGCGCGGGGCTTGATGACGGCTCATCCAACGCCGCCAGTCCCGATCCACAATCCGCACGGTTTGGATCAAGCTCGCTTCAGTTAAAGCATCAGGCACCGCGCGCAATGGAATATGGATTGTCAAAGGAACAACCGTTAAGAGTTCGGACCAGATCATCATCACCGGTTGTGCGCTCTGGTGAAAAAACCGTTCCGCCAATTCGCCTAAAAATTCAGTATGGCCCGGATGAGCAAATCCTGCTTTTTGTAAGACGGATTTGGAAATCGGGGCGGTGATCAAAGCGCTGGCTTTTTGGTCTTTGATCAAGGCGACCCCTGTCTCAATCGCACTCACTATACAAGCCGCAGCCTCTTGGCGTGGTTTGCCGGGTTCAACCGGGCCACAGGATCCAACCGCCATGACCGGTAAGGCGGACGCAAAGACCGCTTGGGCCTGTTCAGGACTTGCCGCTTGGATGGTGATCGGCAGATTGAGCAGGCGGGCGCGGCTTTCAAAGACTGTTGGATCACCCAAGACCAGAAAGGGCGGCAGCGCGTGTTCGTGGCGCTGCTGATAGGCGTTGAGAATGATGTCAGGACCAATCCCGGCCGGATCGCCCATGGAGATCAGCAGCAAAGGGGACAGAGGCGGGGCTTGCTTTGACATGGATAGGCCTTTTTAACCCTCGCGTGCCTGATCAAAGGGCACCGCGTGATCCATTATTCCGTGGTGCTGCTTTGGCTAAACCGCGTGCCGCCCAATGTCTTCAACTCGATGCGGAACATCAAGGTGCGATTGCGTTGGGTCACCCCAGTTAATGCAGCGCCAAGTGCTTCTGAATAACTGACTTCAAACAAAGCACATTCGTCTTTATAACCAGCGCCACCAAAATAACCGGAGACAACGGGCAGGCCGGAGGTGCGGTTGCTGGAGCCGAGCAAGGCAATCTCAGCCTCTTTGCGGGCCATGTCGATCGCGGTGCCACCAAAGACATAGTAATTCTGATCAATGGCATAGCGGGCAGAGGCCAAAGCCCCTTCACGCCGGAAGGCATAGCCATTTTCAGGCTGTGCGGCATAGCGGCCAAAGGTCAGATTGGCGGTCAGGCCTGTCTCTTATAC
>CAWUMW010000039.1:0-13589 GCA_963923415.1 uncultured Hyphomicrobiales bacterium
GTTTGGTCTGGATCGCCCGCGCACAAGGGGCGACAGCGGGCTTGCGCTATGAGCCAGATATGGGCTCGGACGTTGTTTTACATGCAACGGCGACCGGAAAGGCTTGGCTTGCAACTTTGGACGAGCATGAGGCATTGCGCATTGTCTTTGCCGCAGGCTTTGGGGCGCGACCGGGTGTTGGACCGAATGCAGTGCGTGACATTGATACATTGCGAATTCATTTGCAGCAGGTGCGGGCGCGCGGTTACGCATTGGCGGTTGAAGAGGGCGAGGTGGGAGCGGTGGCGCTGGCTGTTGCGTTTCGGGCTGCCCCAACAGAGGATGCGCCGGTAGCAGGGACTTTAAGTGTTGCGGGGCCGTTGGTGCGGATGACCCCTGAGCGCTATGAGGAGATCGCCCGTCAGCTGCAAGAGGCAGCGCGCGACGTGTCACAGGTCTGGATGCTTCGCAAACGCCAATCCAACCGCATGATCTCCCATCCCGGCCCAGAACGCTTGAAGGAAACCGGATGACACAGCATGTCCAAAGTTCGTCCGTTCAGAGCGCGCCTTCGCAGAGGCGACGCGCGCCTCTCGATGCTGTCTTATGGCCTTTATTGAGTTTCACGTTGCTGCTCTTGGCTTGGCAATATGGCGTTCCGCTGTTGAAAATCCCGGATTATATTTTGCCGGTTCCCAGTGCATTTTTTGAACGGCTCTGGATCGACCGGGCTTTGATCATCGAGCATACGCTGGTAACCAGCAAAGAAATCATTTTGGGATTTGCCATGGCGACGCTGGTATCGGTGCCGCTTGGATATATTATTGTGTCGATCCGGATTTTGGAAAAAGCGATTTATCCCGTGATCGTATTTTTTCAATTGGTCCCCAAAATTGCGATTGCGCCTTTGTTTGTGGTGTGGTTTGGCTTTGGATTGTTTCCCAAAGTCTTGCTGACTTTTCTATTGTGCTTTTTCCCAACATTGGTGGCCAGTATGAGTGGCTTTCGCGCCTTGGATGAGCGGGTTTTGTATTTAACCCGCTCGATGGGGGCAACAGCGTGGCAGACCTTTCGCTATGTGCGGGTGCCCGCAGCTTTAACCTATATTTTTTCTGGATTAAAAGTGTCAGCCGTCTTTGCAGCGACAGGGGCCATTGTTGGTGAATTTGTCGGTGCCAATGCGGGCTTGGGATATTTGCTGTTGCGTGGAACAAGTTTTCTGGACATGCCGCTTATCTTTGCCTGCCTTGTCGCGTTAAGTGTGGTCGGCATATTTTTTAGCTACATTGTTGATGCGGTGGAAATCATCTTGATGCCGTGGCAGCGCGAACGATTGTAAATGAGCCCATAAGAGACTGAGATAGAGGAGGATGCGCAATGAAAAAATCTTTTAAACTGTTGATGGCGGCCATAGGTATCTTGGCATGGACGCAGAGCGGAATGGCTCAGCAAGCCAAACCCATGAAATTGACTTTGAATTTTTTGGCGGCAGCCCCCAATGCTGGTTTTATGATGGCTAAAAAATTGGGCCTTTATGAAAAAGCTGGCATTAATCTGACGATTGAGGAAGGAAAAGGATCGGGCACAACGGCGCAGATGGTTGCAACTGGGCAAACCGATATCGGATTTGCAGATGCACCCGCTGCTATGCAATTGCGCACCAAAGGCGCGCCCGTTAAAATTGTCGCTCCTGTTTTACAAACCAATGGCTTTGCAATCATTTCCTTAGAAGAAAGCAACATTCAAAGCCCTAAGGATCTCATTGGCAAGAAAGTCGCGGTGCAACCTGGTACAGCGCAAACAACGTTGTTGGATGCAATTCTAGCGGCCAATGGAATTGATAAAAGCAAGATCGATATCATCAATATTGATCCGGGTGCTTTTGTCGGCGCGGTGCTCGAAAAGAAAGTGGATGCAATTTTAGGCGGGGCGGATTTTCATTCAATCCAGATGCGGGAACGCGGCTTTAAGGTCAGAGATATTTTTTACCGCGATGTAGGCGTGCCGACGGTTGGCCTCTCGATGATTGTGCGCGATGACAAAATCGCGTCTGATTCTGCAACACTCAAAGCCTTTGTTGCTGCAAGCTTAGCAGGTTGGGATGCGGCACGGAAAAATCCGTCTGCGGCCGCGGATGCGGTGGTTGAGCAATTTCCTTCCGTGAAGAAGGAACAGGTTTTGGCGCAATTTGAGGTGGTCAATAAATTATTATGTGCACCCGGCGCAGCCTCGTTGGGGAAGGTTCCTGAAAAAAATTGGACAACCAGTTTTGATTTGTTAACCCAATATCTTGGCCTGCCGAAAGATAAACCGATTACCGATTATTACACGGTGGATCTGCTGCCAGCTTCAGCACCTACCTGCCCCTAATCGGTGAAAGGGCACCGTGGTGAACCGGTCTTTCATGAATCCAGCAGCCTCCATCCAAGCGGTGGAGGTTGCAAAAAATTTCGGGACTTTCACGGCGCTCGAACCGTTTTCTTTGACGCTGCACAGTGGTGAATTTGTTAGTCTGATTGGTCCCTCTGGCTGTGGTAAAAGTACCTTCATGCTGATGGCTGCCGGATTAATTCCGGTTTCGTCGGGGCACATGCGGATTGATGATCAACCGCTTGATCAAGCCTTAACGGATATTGGAATCGTGTTCCAAGATCACTTATTGTTGGATTTTCGAACCGCACTTGACAATGTGATGTTGCAAGCCGAGATCCGTGGCTTGCCCGAACAAGCCGCACGGCATCGTGCGGAAGAATTATTTGAGCGGCTTGGCATTTCCCATGCGCTACATCGCTATCCTAAGCAATTGTCCGGCGGTATGCGGCAACGTGTGGCTATTGCCCGTGCTTTGATTCATGACCCCTCGATCTTGATGATGGATGAGCCTTTTGGGGCTTTGGATGCGATTACCCGTACGCAGATTCGACATGATCTTGAAATGTTGTGGCTAGAGACACGCAAAACAGTGCTGTTTATAACGCATAGTTTGGAAGAGGCGATTGGCCTGTCCGACCGGGTGATTGTGATGTCGCCGAGCCCGGGTCGGATTGTTGATGAAATCGTCATTGATTTGCCGCGCCCGCGCCCGGCGCATCTTGGCGATTATCCGAGCTTTAACGCCTATGCAGACAGGATTCACGACACATTTAAGAAATTTGGGATCATCAAATACTGATCCCACATACAATCACGGTCGCTGCTCTGTGGTTTGTCGTAGGCCGCTGGACCAGCCGATTTGCCTAATCGACTAAGCTCATTATACAGTCTCATCAGATAATAAAGCAGGAGGAAACAAATATGATGCGTTCAACAACAGTTAAAAGCATGGCCCTTGCGCTCAGCCTGAGCGTGCTCGGGATGGTCGGGAGTGGTTTTGCACAGGATGTGCCTGCGCCCGGTGCAAGCCCCCGGATTGATGCTATTAAGAAATCAGGTGTGTTGCGCGTTGGTGTGTTGGCCAATGCGCCATGGCTGGTTGAAAACACCAAAGGAGGCGGAGAAAAATGGTCGGGACCCGCCTGGATTTTGGCGCAAGATTATGCGCAGCGTCTGGGCGTAAAACTTGAGCAGGTGCCAGTCTCCCATGAAACCAAAGTTCCGGTTTTGGCCTCAAACCAAGTGGATATGTCGATAACGCCTTTGGCTGAAACACCGGATCGTTTGAAAGTTGTCGATTTTGTCATCTATTCCAATACGTCGGTCTGTTTGTTTGGCCGCTCAGATAATAGCAAATTATCAGCAGCAAAATCCGTTGATGATCTCAACAGTTCTGATTTCACGATTGCTTATTATATTGGGGGTGGTGAAGAAGGTTGGGTGAAAGAACGCTTTCCCAAAGCCAATTTGCGCGGGGTGACGGGTTCGGGTACCGCACCAATTGAGGAAATCATGGCGAAGCGGGCTGATGCTGCCCCGATCAATCGGGTGCCTTATGTTGCGATGGCCAAAAAGGTAAAAGGCTTGCAAGCTCTGCCGCGTGAAAACAATTGTCAGAACAGTACAGAAAAGGCCGCTCCTGTTGGACTAGCGGTTGATAAAGGACAGCAAGCGTTTCTCGATTGGGCGCGGGCTGTTGAAAAAGCCAATCACAGTAAATTGGCAGCTGCTGAGGCAGAGATCGTCAACACGATGGAATAAAGACTAGAGGCGCGGCAGGGTGTTGGCTGTTTGACGCCCTGCCGGTCCCCCGAGGACAAAAATGGAATTTGATTTTTCACCCTTGATTGAAAGTGGGGGCTTTTTAGCAGCGGGCCTTGCGACCACGATTGCGCTGTCGTGCTTATGCATTATCGCCAGCTTGTTGGTGGGATTAGCGGCAGGGCTTGGCCGTGTTTATGGTGGGGCGTTGGTGGCCTCTGCGATTGGCTTTTATGTTGATACGATGCGGGCCATTCCGGTTCTGGTGGTGATCGTGTGGATTTACTTCGCACTTCCATTGGTCAGCGGCCTCAACCTCCCACCTTTCTGGTCGGCTTTTTTGGCGATTACGCTGCATGTTGCGGCGTCCGTGACTGAGATTGTGAGAGCGGGGGTTGAATCGGTTCGATTGGGGCAATATCGCGCTGCACTGGCCTTGGGCATGAGTCCATTTCAAAGTCTGCGCGAAGTGATTTTACCGCAGGCCCTTGTGCGGGTTTTACCTGCGATTGGCTCGGTGGTTTCTGTGACGATTAAGGACACGGCCATTGCCTCGGTGATTGCAGTGCCCGATTATATGAAGCAATCAGAGACAGTGGCAGCACAAAGTTTTCATCCGATTGAAGTCTTTACAACCGCATTGATTGTTTATTTTATTATTTTATTTCCAGCCACCCGCGCCATTGATGCGCTTTATCGGCGCTATGCCTATTTGGGGCAATCATGAAACTTGAATGGTCCGTTATTTGGGAGCATCGACAGCTGTTCTTTGACGGTGTGTTAGTAACGATCGGATTGACCATCACAACCATGCTGATCGCTGTTCCGGCTGGAATGGCTTTAGCGATGATGCGACTGTCACAGCATCGCATTTTTTCAAGTTTTTCATTCGCATTTGTTGAATTTTTTAGAAATGTGCCGTTGATCTTGGTGGTCTATTGGGCTTTTTATGTCATGCCCATTTTTTTGAATATCGAATTTTCAGCTTTTGCAACGGGGCTGGTTGCGCTGTCATTAAATGTTTCGGCCTATAATGCGGAAACATTCCGCAGCGGGATTCATTCAATCCGCAAAGGCCAAACCATGGCTGGCCTTGCTTTGGGGATGAGCCAATTTCAGATTTTTAAGTCGATCATTTTGCCACAAGCCACGCGACGCATTTTGCCCATTCTCGCCAGCACATGGGTCTCGTTATTTAAAGATACATCTTTGGTGTCGGTGATTTCGGTTGGTGATCTTGCGCATAATGCCTTGATGATCCGTTCGCAAACCTTCCGTGTTCTTGAAGTGCTAACGGCGATGGCAGGCATTTATTGGCTGTTAGGTTATCCGCAAGCGAAATTGGCTGAATGGGTCAAACGCAAATTCGAAGTCAAGGAATAACGCGATGTCTTCTTCCTCTTTCCAGCGCCGCCAAACGCAAGAGCCACCGATTTTATCGTATCGAAATGTGGGAAAAAAATTTGGCGATTTTACGGCGTTGGAGTCCGTGTCACTTGATATTTATCCCGGCGAAGTAGTGTGCCTGATTGGTCCTTCTGGCTCTGGCAAATCAACGTTGTTGCGCGGGACCAATGCCTTGGATCGATTTGACAGCGGCGAGATCTGTTTTCAATCAAAGCCATTGCCCAATGATGAAAAAGCGATGCGGCTTGTCAGACGGCATATGGGCATGGTGTTTCAGAATTTTGAATTGTTTCCACATAAAACGGCGATTGACAATATTGTCACGGGTCCGATGACGGTTTTAAAACGATCAAGAGAAGAGGCCGAGCGCCAAGCCATGCATTTGCTACGCAAGGTTGGTTTGGTGGATAAAGCCCATCACTATCCCTCAAATCTTTCAGGGGGGCAGCAGCAGCGTGTGGCTATTGCGCGGGCTTTGGCGATGGAGCCTGATATTTTATTATTTGACGAGCCGACCTCAGCCTTAGATCCGGAAACTATTGGGGAAGTGCTGTCTGTCATGAAAACATTAGCGGAAGAAGGCTGTACGATGATCGTGGTAACCCATGAAATGAGTTTTGCTCGACGGGTTGCTGACTGGGTAGTTGTTTTTGAACAAGGACGGATTTTAGAGCAAGGTCCACCGGAACAGATTTTTGATCATCCAACTGTCGAGCGGACGCGTTTATTTTTAAGTCATTTGAATTGGCAAGGTTAGGCTAGGCAACAATCCTGTTTCAAAGTGTGTCATGATGGATGGCGTTAAAACAATCTTGATCGGTGGATTGGCGGCGTTTTTAGAAATTGCCGGTTGCTTTTCTTTTTGGGCTTGGCGGCGTCTTGATCATTCGCCCCTCTGGTTGCTTCCCGGTGTTGTGTGTCTCACAGCTTTTGCGTTTTTGTTGACCTTGCTTGAGCCGCACTGGGCGGGACGCTCATTTGCAGGCTATGGCGGGCTTTATATTATATCTGCCTTGATTTGGATGGCGTATGTCGAAGATCAAAATCCGGATCTATGGGATCTTGGAGGGGCTGGACTATGCCTTCTGGGAGCGGGGCTCATTCTTTTTGGACCGCGCGGATGAAATTAAGTTGATCAGTCTGGCTATCCTGACTAATTTACTCACGCATCATGCTCAACCGTGAAGAGCGAATGATGTGAAAACGTGATGGAGTGCCGCATGCAAATTTTAATTTATCAAGACAAACACAAGATGGGATCGGCAATGGCCGAGCGTGGTGCGGCGCTGATTCAACAAGCCATCGCGCAGGATGGTCATGCATTCATTATTCTTGCAACCGGGGCAAGCCAATTCGAACTGTTGGCGGCGCTGATTACCAAACCAGACATTGATTGGAGCAAAGTCACTGCCTTTCATCTTGATGAATATGTGGGACTTCCCGCCACCCATAAAGCCAGTTTCCGTCAGTATTTGCAGACACGCTTTGTTCAGCACATTCCCAATTTGTGTCAATTTGTTGATGTCAAAGGCGATGCGGCAGATTTGCCGGGTGAAATTGCACGGTTGAATGCGGAAATTGAGGGTAAAAAAATTGCCGTTTGTTTTGCCGGAATTGGGGAAAATGCGCATCTTGCGTTTAATGATCCCCCCGCTAATTTCGAAACGCGCGCGCCCTATCATATTGTTGATCTGGATGACGCTTGCCGCCGTCAGCAATTGGGCGAAGGATGGTTTCCAACGCTTGAGGATGTTCCGCGCCAAGCTATTTCGATGTCGATCCGGCAGATGCTGGCGGCTGAGTGTTTGGTGTTGACAGTGCCAGATTTACGCAAGGCCGAGGCCGTGCAACAGGCTATTGAAGGGCCGTTAACGCCTCACTGCCCGGCCTCAATCTTGCGGCTGCATCCTCATTGTGTGCTTGCCTTGGATGAGCCATCGGCCTCATTGCTGCAAACGCGTCCATAAAAGAGGGGGGCCGCATGCAGCGTCACACGCCCGGTCTGTTTGATCTGCAAGTCAATGGCTTTGCTGGTGTTGATTTTAATGACAGTGGTTTAACACCGGATCGGTTTGAGCATGCTTTGAATAAAATTTTGTCAACCGGTGTGACGCAATTTTTACCAACGCTCATTACGGCTGATCGCTCGACATTATTGCACCGTTTCAAGGCTCTTGAGGTGGCGGTCTCTGCATCTGAGCGTGCACAAACCATGGTGCCGGGCTATCATTTGGAAGGGCCATTTCTTAATGCAGCGCCGGGCTTTTCTGGATGTCATCCGGCTGCCGTGATGACGGATCCCGATATCGGATTGGTTGATGAGATTCAGGCGCAACTCTCCAAGCCCATTGTGCTCATCACATTGGCTCCAGAACGCCCTGGTGCGCTCGACTTTATCAAACAAGCGCGCGCGCGCAACATAGCCGTTGCGATCGGTCATTCTGATGCACGTACTCCAGTTGTTAAAGAAGCCATTGCGGCTGGGGCGACGCTCTCGACCCATTTAGGCAATGGGGTGGCGCATCACATGCATAAATTTGATAATCCCATCATCGCGCAATTATCAGAGGATCATTTGTGGGGGTGTTTTATCGTGGATGGGATCCATATTCCTTTGCCCGTCTGCACTTTGTATCTTCGGAGCAAAACGCTAGCTAAATCGATTTTGGTAACAGATGCGGTCTCTGCCGCTTGTGCAGATGTCGGGCATTATCCTTTTGCAGGCATGACGGTAGAGCGTGCTGCGGATGGATCTGTCCGTGATGTTGGGACGCCTTATTTGGCAGGATCAAGCCTGACAATGGATCAGGGCATCCGCAATCTGGTTGGTGGTGGCCTGTGCAGTTTTGAAGAGGCGATCAGGTTGGGCAGCGACAATCCGCGGGCTGCCTTGCAAGAATGTGGGATCTCGCTTGCGCAAAACGGATCTGTGACATGGTCTGCGGATTATCAAGTGTTGGAAACCACATTAGAGGGCGAGAGCGTTTATTAAGCCCGCCATGTGTGCTAAATATACAAAGTCTTAGGTTTTTCCTCTGTGTTAGTGATCCCCCTTTTGGATTTTGCCCGTGATTAGCGGGTTCTTTAATCCAGCCGCTTGATCAGCAGCAGAAAATTGCTCATACTTACGTTATAAAGATAAAGAGGACAGCCGCGCTGAGGCTGGTGCGATCCGTATCCATAAGGGGGAAGCGTAATGATGAAGAAAAGAACATTTATGGCAACAGCCGCTATGACAGTGGCAATGGTCTTAGGCAGCGGCGCTTTGTTGACCGCGCATGCGCAAGGCAAATATAAAGAAGCGCCCGCTTTGGCGGAACAAGTCAAAGCCAATAAATTACCTGCTGTTGATGCGCGCTTGCCCGAACAACCGCTTTTAGTGCCTGTTGTGGAGAGCACAGGGCAATATGGTGGCGTGTGGCGTCGTGCTTTTTTAGGCCCGGCAGATGCGAATAATTATGTGCGGGTGGTGTTTGACTCCTTGTTCCGCTTCTCGCCCGACGGCAGCAAAATCGAACCCAAAATTGCGTCAGGCGCTGAGCCATCGGCAGATTTCAAATCGTGGACCGTCAATTTGCGCAAAGGAGCCCGCTGGTCTGACGGTGCGCCTTTAACGGCTGATGACATCATGTTCTGGTATAAAGACGTGTTGTTGAACAAAGATCTCACACCAACTTTACCGGGCTGGATGCGCAACGCGGATGGATCCCCCGCTGTTGTTGAAAAACTCAATGACTATTCTGTAAAATTTTCATTCCAAGCACCTGCAACCATGTTCTTAACCGCTCTGGTTGCGGCAGATGGCGGCGATCGCACCTATGCGGCGTTTTTGCCGGCCCATTATCTGAAAAAATTTCACGCCGCATACACGCCTAAAGAAGAACTTGATAAGTTAGTTGCGGCCGCAGGCTTTAAAACCTGGACCGAATTATTCGCGACTCGTAATGCGCCTCCTGAAAATGTGGAGCGCCCTTCAATGGCCGCTTGGGTTCCTTCCAGCCGGGTCAGTGACCCTGTGTTCACGCTGAAGCGGAATCCTTATTATATCGGCGTTGATAAAGATGGGCAGCAATTGCCTTATATCGATGAAGTGCGCTTTACCTATTTCGCAGATGCGCAGGCATTGAACCTCGCAGCGATTGCGGGTGAGTTTGATCTGCAAGAACGCCATATCCAGATGAATAACTATCCGGTCTTTAAAGATCAGGAAAAGGCTGGAAAATATAAAGTCATCACATGGCCGACCTTTGGTGGGGCCGATGCGGTGATCATGTTCAACCAGACCTATAAAGGCGATGCCGAAATGGCAAAGCTCATGGCGACAAAAGATTTCCGTATTGCGATGTCGCATGCGGTCAACCGGGATCAAATTAAAGAGTCGGTGTTTCTTGGTCTAGGGGAAGCGCGTCAAGGCGTGCCAGCGCCTTGGCATCCTTATTTCCCCGGTGAGGACTATGCAAAGAAATACACCGCCTATGACTTAGCTAAAGCCAACAAAATGTTGGATGATCTGGGCCTGAGCAAGAAAGATGCAAATGGTATCCGCTTATTGCCAAGCGGTAAGCCTGCAACTTTGGAAATCTCCGTGGTTCCAGCCTTTGGCGCTTGGCCAGATGTGGCACAGCTGGTTGCCAAGGATTGGGAAAAGGCCGGGATTAAAGTGGTTGTGCAAATCCGCGAGCGGGCTCTGCATTTCAAAATGCGGGACTCCAATGATTTGATGACCGAAATCTGGAATGACGACACAACGGCTTTCCCCTTTACCGGTAATGCCAAAGTGGATGTGAGAAACTCTGTCATTCTGGCTTTGGGAACCTTATATGGCCAATGGTTCAACACCAAAGGCAAAGAAGGTGAAGAGCCGACAGCCGAAATTAAAAAGATCATTGAATTGATCGATCATGCGCGCACTGTCGGTACCGAAGGACAAATCAAAGACGCTCAAGAACTTTATAAAATTTGGGCGGATCAGATTTACGAAATCGGAATTGTTGGTTTGACTCCGATGATCCAAGGGGTTGTTGTGGTCAACAACAAGATGAAAAATGTTCCAGCGCAATTAGGCAATGATTGGCCGTTGCGCACACCGGGCAATGCCCGTCCGGAGCAGTTTTATTATACGCGTTGATCTTTATCATCGCGCGTGCTGGTCACACCCCGCTGCGGCGGGGTGTGTTTCGCTTGAAGAGCAGGATGTTTCATGGCCCGCTTCATTATCCATCGCTTAATGTTATTGCCATTTTTGATGGTGATTTTCTCGGTGATGATTTTTGCCATTGTGCAAGCACCGCCCGGAGATTTTTTGACGTCTTACGCGGCAACATTGGCGTCGTCGGGCTCATCTGTTAGCCTTGAGCAATTAAATGCGTTACGTGCGCAATACGGCTTGGATCAACCTGTCTATGTGCAATATTATCGGTGGATGGTCTCGCTCTTGCAGGGGGATTTGGGTCTCTCGCTTGAATATCAACGCCCGAATAGCGAGCTGATTGCAGAACAGCTATGGCTAACGCTGGCTCTTGCCGTGTTTAGTTTTATTTTAACATGGGCGATTGCTATTCCGGCCGGAATTTTCTCTGCAACGCATCAACGCTCCATTCCAGATTATATTTTGACGGTTTTTAATTATGTCGGTGTTGCAACGCCCAATTTCATGTTGGCACTGGTATTGATGTGGGTTGCCTTTTCTTATTTTGGCTTAAGTGTCACGGGATTGTTTTCAGCGGATATGGCTGGACAGCCTTGGTCTTGGCTGAAATTTGTTGATATGATGCAGCATCTCTGGTTGCCGGCTTTAGTGTTAGCGATTGCCGGGACGGCGCGGTTAACGCGCGTCATGCGGGCCAATTTGCTTGATGAACTGAATAAGCCCTATGTGACAACTGCGCGCGCGAAAGGCCTTTCCGAATGGCGGGTGATTTTGCGTTATCCGGTTCGGTTGGCCTTCAATCCGTTGGTCAGTACGATTGGCTGGTATTTACCGCAATTATTTTCTGGCTCGCTGATTGTCGCCACGGTTATGAACTTGCCTAATATTGGCCCATTATTATTGCGCGCCTTGGTCAATCAAGACATGTATCTGGCCGGAGCGATATTGTTGATCTACTGCTTTTTGACCATTGTTGGCACGTTGTTGTCGGATATTTTGCTGGCGCTGCTTGATCCGCGCATTCGCATGGGGCATTAAAATGACCCAAGCCTCATCACAGCCTGTCGAGCAATTGGACGACAACAGTCCCGAGCAACGGATTTTTGTTGCCTCGAATTGGACCCTGATTTGGTGGCGTTTTCGCAAGCATCGTTTGGCAATGATCAGCGCGGCTTTGTTGGTGGCGCTTTACACGGTTGTGTTATGCCCCGACTTTTTTTCCACCCAAGACCCTGAATTTACCGAAGCGCGGCAAGCCTTCATCCCTGTGCAAGGTCTGAACTTGCTGGATGAGAACGGATTCAACCCATGGGTGCCCGCTATTGTTGGCAAGCGAAATCCTGTCACATTGCGGATGGAATGGAAGGCTGATCCGCAGCAAAAAATTCGAGTTGGTTTTTTTGTACCTGGTCCAAGCTATAAATTTCTTGGTTTGTTTCAATCCAATGTGCATTTGATTGGCGCGCTTGATCCTAAACAGCGTATTTTCTTGTTAGGGTCAGATCGATTGGGGCGCGATCAATGGTCGCGCATTATGCATGGCACACAAACCTCGATGACGATTGGCTTGGTAGCGGTTTCTTTAAGTGTGCTGTTGGGCATCGTTTTGGGTGGGATCTCGGGTTATTATGGCGGCTGGGTAGATCAATTCATCCAACGTCTGATTGAATTGCTGCAATCAGTGCCTACGATTCCTGTTTGGCTGGCGCTTTCAGCCGCCTTGCCAAGAGACTGGACACCCATCCAAGTCTTTTTTGCCATCACGGTTATCTTGTCTTTGATTGGCTGGACCACGTTGGGCCGTGAGGTGAGAGGACATTTTCTTGCGCTGCGTGAGGAAGATTTTGTCTTAGCCGCGGAACTGGCGGGATGCAGTCGGGCCCGCATTATCATGCGGCATATGGTGCCAACCTTTTTGAGCCATATTATCGCCACGTCTTCGCTGGCTATCCCGGCCATGATCATCAATGAAACATCGTTGTCTTTTCTTGGTTTAGGCATCAGGCCGCCCGCGATCAGTTGGGGCGTGTTGCTGCAAGAGGCACAAAATATTCAAACCCTCGCTTTAGCACCATGGCTGCTCATTCCTGGGGTGTTGGTAATTTTGGCTGTGCTGGCCTTCAATCTCGTGGGGGATGGACTGCGCGATGCCTCAGACCCTTACAGCAAATGAGCCTGCTATGACCCAAGCCCTCCTTTCCGTTCGTCATTTGCATGTGAGCTTTGGTCTTGATGAAGGATCGGTTAAAGCCGTTGATGGTGTCAGCTTTGATGTGATGCCGGGGCAAGTGGTCGGGATTGTGGGGGAGAGCGGCTGTGGCAAAAGTGTTACGATGCGTTCGATTTTGCAATTGGTGGATGAGCCGGGCCGTATTCAAGGCGGAGAAATTTTATTTCGCAGAACCGATCCGCAAGGCGTTGTGCGTGAGCCCATTGATCTGGTGAAGCTCGATAAGCGCGGGGTCGCAATGCGTTCTATTCGTGGCGCAGAGATTGGTTTGATCCCACAAGAGCCGATGGCCGCATTTAGTCCAGTCCATACAGTTGGTGATCAGATTATTGAAGCCATCCAGCTGCACGGCCATCAATGGCGCAAAGATAATAAGCCGATCAGTCGCGCTGATGCGCGGGCGATCGTCATTGATCTGTTTCGTGATGTGGGGATATCGATGCCGGAACAGCGGATCGATTCCTATTCTTGGCAGCTCTCGGGTGGCTTGCGGCAACGGGCGATGATTGCCATGGCGTTATCGTGTAAACCGCGTTTGCTGATAGCGGATGAACCCACCACGGCCATTGATGTGACAACTCAGGCTCAAGTCTTGGCTTTGCTGCGTGATCTCCAACGTAAATATGGCATGGCCATAATTTTTATTACGCATGATTTGGGCGTGATCGCCCAAATGGCCAATCAGGTTGT
>CAWUMW010000040.1:0-13435 GCA_963923415.1 uncultured Hyphomicrobiales bacterium
AATGGCGTTTGACGCGCTGGTCCGCATCGCGCTGGATGACTTCGGCATGATCGACAAAGCCCGTGATTGCGGCTTGAACGCCCACCTCTTCCATTAATTCGCGCAAGGCGGCCTGCTGCAAGCTCTCGCCGATTTCAACCACCCCGCCGGGCAGGGAAAACAGCGCTTCGGCAGGAGGCGCTGTGCGCGACGCCAGCAGCACTTTGCCGTGACGAAACACTGCCACACTGGCGGCGAGAATGGGGCGCGGGGGATAGAGGCGCGGGGGATAGAGGCTGTCTT
Organism: uncultured Hyphomicrobiales bacterium; assembly: GCA_963923415.1. Taxonomy (GTDB): domain Bacteria; phylum Pseudomonadota; class Alphaproteobacteria; order Rhizobiales; family Beijerinckiaceae; genus CAIYZJ01. Next base: position 283 of record CAWUMW010000040.1, read on the forward strand.
GGCTCACACGTGTTGTCCGCCATTGATATGAATTTCCGCTCCATTCACATAAGACGACTGTTCGGTGCACAAAAAGTAAATGGCCTTGGCAACTTCTTCGGGCGTGCCGAGGCGACGCAGCGGAATTTGCGCCACCAGCTTTTCAGTCCCAGGCGATAAAATGGATGTATCAATTTCCCCCGGCGAGATCGCATTCACGCGAATACCGCGCGGACCGAAATCGGCGGCCATTTCACGGGTCAGTCCGGCGAGTGCGGCTTTGGAGGTTGCATAGGCCGCTCCCGCAAAAGGATGCACGCGTGATCCAGCAATCGAGGTCACATTGACCACCGATCCTTTGGCCTGTTCCAGCTCAGTAATCAAACCGCGTGCTAACATCACAGGCGCAAAGAAATTGATCTGAAACACTTTTTGCCAATCCTCAAGCGCGGTTTCAATACTGCCTAACCGGCTGCCGCCAGCCCCTTTCGGTGAAATGGCTGCATTATTGACCAGCGCATCCAGGCGACCTTGGGCGAGACGCGAGCGAATATCCGCAATGGCTGTGGCGGTATTGGTCGGATCAGCCAAATCAACTTGAATATGATCTTCTGGTCCCATTTCCCACGGGCAGTTTTCGGGGAACGGATGGCGGGAGCAGGTAATCACCCGCCAGCCTGCGGCCGAAAAGCGCTTGACGGTGGCATGGCCAATGCCGCGGCTGGCACCTGTCAGCAACATGGTGCGCTGTGGCCCGTTTTCTCTCATCTGCGGCATAACGGTGTCCTCTTAAAAAATAGGGGATGGGGGCGGGCGTGTGAGGACATCATGGATAAAGTCGCGCCGTCACAAAAGCGGCGTGCAGATCCTGACGCGTAAATTTTAACCGATCATGCAATCGGAACGGGCGGTCTTGCCAAAATTCGATGCTGAGCGGCTGGATCCGATATCCCGACCAATGCGGTGGGCGCGGCACCGATCCAACAGCATATTTGGCGGCATAGGTGGCCACTGCTTTTTCAAGCGCAAAGCGGCTTTCCAGCGGCCGGGATTGCTGGCTCGCCCAAGCTCCGATCCGGCTGTCGCGCGGACGACTGTTGAAATAGGCGTCAGCCTCTTCTGCGGAGACAGCCACCACCAGACCCCGGATGCGGACTTGTCGGCGCAAACTTTTCCAGTGAAAGACCAGCGCCGCTTTGGGGCATTGGGTGAGTTCATGGCCTTTGGCGGATTGGGTATTGGTGTAAAAGACAAAGCCTGTCGGATCATAGTCTTTCATCAACACAATACGCGCATCGGGCAAGCCATCGGCATCGACGGTTGCGAGCGTCATGGCATTGGCATCATTGATCTCGGCGGTCTGGGCCTCAGCGAACCAGCGCGCAAAAAGCGAAAAAGGATCTTTTTCTTCTGTAAAGTCACCGGTCATTAACACTTCCTGTTGCATGACAGTCGCAAATGATGGGGTTTGCGAAGGATTGTCAGAATGCCGAAAGGCGTTTCACGCCCACTATATAAGGTTGTCTGCGGCAAAAACAGATGGCAATTTTCATCTCGTTTGCGATTGGGCCGCTTGCGATCGGGATTAGCGCTGGCTGTGCTGGGCGCCTCGCTTGCGGCCTGCACTGAAATCGCCGGTCCCTTAACCAGCGGATCGACGCCGGCGCGCGATTTTTTGGATATTACCGGCTCGTTGGCGGGCAATCGGTCTGGATTTTCTTTGCAATATCTGGATGAGAGCGACCAAGCCCGCGCTTTGGTGGCTTTGGGACAGGCGCTTGATCCCATGAATGGGGGGCAAGCCAGTCTCTGGACCAGTTCAACCGGACAGGTGCGCGGTACATTTACCGCGCGCGGCATGGCTTTTGTGCATGAGGAACGGCTGTGTCGGGAATTTGTGGCCGCCTTGGAGGATAAGCGCGGGGTCAAGGAGACCGACCGCCAGCAATGGCCGGGTGTTGCCTGTCGTGAAGGTTTGGGCGCATGGGCCGTGGTCGATGGCCAGCGTTTGAGCAAAAACAATTAGGGTTTGCTACTCTTCAGGCGGGTGCCCTCTAGATATTTTAGCTTTTTGACCGTCTTTTGACCGGATATGTGTTTTTTATGCAGGCGGCCTGCCCTGATCAAAGGCTGCATATTGAAGATGATGTGTATAATCGCCACATGTGCGATGGATGAATGACTTTGACTGCCCTATGAGGAGGCAGCAGCGGAGAATGACAACAGTGGCAAGGGATCCCTACGAGGTTCTGGGTGTGGCGCGCTCGGCCAATGAGGCCGATGTGAAGAAGGCGTTTCGGCGTCTGGCCAAAACATGGCATCCTGACCACAACCAGTCCGATCCCAAAGCCAAGGAAAAATTCGCTGAACTCAATACGGCTTATGAAATCCTTGGCGATGCGGGCAAACGCCAGCAATTTGATCGCGGTGAAATTGATGCCGAGGGCAAGCAGCGGTTTCAGGGCTTTGACCCCTCACAGGCACGCGGCGGGCCGGGGGGCGGTTCGCAAGGCTTTAATTTCGGGTTTGGCTTTGGGGGGCCGTTTTCTGGCGGCGGTGCCGCTGGGATTGATCCCTCCGATTTATTCGCCGATTTGTTTCGCTCCAAAAACAAAGATGGTCGCAGTCGGCGTGCGACAGCCGCCGGGGCTGATCTTCGGGTTGAAGCGACCATTTCGCTCGCCGATACGGTGTCGGGCGCGGTGAAACGCATGACTTTCCCGGATGGGCGGGTGCTGGATGTTAAAATTCCGATTGGCGTGACCGATGGCAAAACCATTCGCCTGAAGGAACAGGGACAAAAAAGCGCCAATGGGGGTCCGGCGGGGGATGCTTATGTGACGGTGCGGATCGCGCCTGATCCCCGCTTTATCGTTGAGGGCAGTACCTTGCGCCATCTTTTACCGATTCCGCTTGAAACCGCCATTTTGGGCGGGCGGGTTCGTGTTCCCACCTTGCAAGGTGAGGTGGAAATGGATATTCCGCCCCGCTCTTCGACGGGTCGTTTGTTGCGCTTGCGGGGTAAAGGCTTGGCGGTGAATGCCGAAACGCGGGGCGATTTACTGGTGGCGCTTGAAGTGCAGGTGCCCCAACAACCAGATCCAGAGTTGGAAGCCTTAATGCGCCGCCGCCGCGACGGGCTGTAATCTTCTCTTTTGCTAAGGAATGTGCCTTTTTGAGCCCCTTTGAGGCGGTTGCGCGCGCTTTGTCTCATCATGCACCAAAAAATGCATATCAGCCTCCATAAGGAATGCGTTGGGTCTGCGGATACGTTAAGAGAAAAATTAACTTTGCCGCTTTATAGACACTAGACCCGATGTATTTTGTGAGATTGAGAACCAATGAGCGCGACACAAGCAAGAAAATCCTCCCTTTTGGCCGGAAAGCGTGGCCTTGTTCTGGGTGTGGCGAATAATCGCTCGATTGCGTGGGGGATTGCCAAAGCAGCCCATGATGCGGGTGCGGAGCTGGCTTTTACCTATCAGGGGGAATCGCTTGAAAAGCGGGTGCGCCCGCTGGCGGCCGAATTGGGGGCCTTGGTGGTTGGCCATTGCGATGTCACCGATCCTGCAACCATTGATCACGCTTTTGCTGAAATAGAAAAGGCGTGGGGACAGATCGACTTTGTGATCCATTGCATCGCCTTTTCCGATAAAGATGAATTGACGGGACGTTATGTTGATACGAGCGCCGATAATTTCAGCCGTTCGATGTTGATCTCCTGCTATTCCTTTACCGCTATTGCGCAGCGGGCTGAAAAATTAATGAAAGATGGCGGCTCGATGTTGACCTTGACCTATTATGGCGCGGAAAAATGGATGCCCCATTATAACGTGATGGGCGTGGCTAAAGCAGCGCTTGAAGCCTCAGTGCGTTATCTTGCCGCCGATCTTGGCCCGCAAAATATTCGCATCAATGCGATTTCCGCAGGCCCGATCAAAACATTGGCCGCATCAGGAATTGGTGATTTCCGTTATATTTTGAAATGGAACGAATATAACGCGCCTTTACGTCGCACTGTGACCATTGAAGAAGTCGGCGAAACCGCTGTTTATCTGGTTTCGGATATGGGGCGCGGCATGACGGGTGAAATTTTACATGTCGATGCAGGCTATCATGTTGTCGGCATGAAAAATCCGGATGCGCCCGATATCACCCTTGATAAGGCGTGAGGCCTGTGACCCATTCAGCCCGGCGTCTTTATTTTATTCGGCATGGGGAAACGTCTTGGAATCGCGAAGGGCGATTGCAAGGACAGCATGATATTCCTCTCAATGATCTCGGTCGCGCGCAGGCTGAGGAAGCGGGTCGGCGCTTGCAGGGCTTGACCGATCCGGCTCTCTTGCCTTGGGTGGCCAGCCCTTTATCCCGCACGGTTGAAACAGCACAATTGGCGCGTCAGGCGGTTGGTCTTGCGCAAGATGATTTTGCGCGGGAGGATCGTTTGAAGGAATTGGCCTTCGGGCGGTGGGAAGGACTGACATGGAAAGAAGTCCGTCAGAGTGATCCGCAACGCGCCGCATTGCGTGAAAAAGAGAAGTGGATGACGGTTCCCCCTGATGGGGAAAGCTATCATCTTTTAAGCCTGCGTCTGGCTCCTTGGCTTGCACAGAGTCACGGTACTTGGGTTGTGGTGGCGCATGGTGGGGTTGCACGGGTTTTGTTGCATGATGTGGCCGAGGTTCCGCAAGCGCAGGCGGCCGAAATGGATATTTGGCAGGGGCGTGTTTTGGTGCTGGAACAAGGCCGTTTTGAATGGGTGTAAGCCCTGTGCGCGCAGCACGGACTGAGGGCTATTTTGGGGCCGCAGGTAAAGGTACTTGCAGAGGCAAGGGCATGAGATCGTCCGGGGGCCTGATCTGATTCAATTGCGTGTTGAGTGTGGAGTCGGGGCCATTGGGACCAGCCGATGCATGGGGTGGTGTGGGCAGGCTGCGTTCTCTCGCGCCCGGGGCCTCTAACCGATGGACGTTGGACGGCCAGATCAACACAGCGCCAAGCACCAGGATTTGCACGCCGAGATAGGGGCTGATGCGTTTGAGACAATCCTTGAATGTGACCTGCGGTTCGTTGAGGCTGCGAGCCATAGCCAAGGCATAACCAACCGGAGGAATTAAAAACGCCATTTGCAAGGTGAGCAGTAAACAGACAGCCACCCAGACCGCATCTTCAACGCGCATCAATAAAGGTGGTGCAAGGATCGGCACCATCACAAAGATCATTTCAAACGCATCAAGAACCAGCGCTAGACAGGCGACAAGCCCGAGGATCAGTAATAAAAATCCAAAGGATGATGTGTGCACGGATAACAACCAGTCTGTGATCAATTTGTCCGTTTGCAATAATCTGAGGATGAGCGTGAAACTGGTTGCGCCCATGAGCAAAGCAAATAAGGCGCCTGTATTGGCAGCCATATCACGCAGTGAGTCTCGCAACAGCTGTGGGGTTAATACTCTGCTGATCACGCCATAAATCAATAAAAGCAATGCGCCGGTGGCCGCAGCTTCCACCGCATAAAAGAGGCCGCTGGCGACCCCGCCCAGCAAGGCCATCAACACACATAAGGTGATAATGCTGCGTGCAATATCAGCCCGGTTGAGCGGCGGCTCGTCAGGAGAAGCGGCAGCGCTGTTTGAACAGCGGGTTTGTAAAAAAGCAGCCACGATAAAACCAATCCAGACTATCAAGGCCGGGATCAGCACGCCCATCAAGAGATCGTGCGTATTGATGATGCGCTCGCTGCGGGTGCTGCCTTGCAGTGCGATGATATGGGCATTCATCATCGCATCGCCCAATAAGATCAAAACGAGCGAGGGAGGGATCACCACGCCCAAAGTACTGGCGGCGGCAATATGGGCTTGGGCAATGGCGGGTGCAATGTGATGGGCCAATAAGCGCGGATAGAGGCTTTGACTGAGGCCCATCACATGCGCGCCGACTGATCCATTCATAGGACCAAGCAAGCCGCCGACCACCAGAGTTGTCGCAGATTGGGCGCCGCGACTGCGCCCCAATAGATGATGCACGCAGCGCGACAGGGGGATAAGGATCGGCAAGCGGTTGAGTAAAATGCCAACACAGACATAAAGCGGCAAAGCCTGCAACAGATCGTTTTCAAGCAACAGGATCAGCCGTGTTGGTAAGGCGCTCAAAACATCCAGCGTGAAGGCGTCGCTGATCAAACCACCGAGCGCACCCATGACCGACAGCAGCAATAAAATCATATAAGCAGGCAAGCCGGTCAGCAGGATCAATGCGCCCGCGGCAGGGATCAGCCCAAGACCAAACAGCGCCATGCTTAGGATCCTTGGCTGGGTGGGTTTGGGTTCAAGAGATCGCGCAACGCCTGTCCGCTTATCAGCACAGCCATCACAAGCAGCGCAGTTTTGACGAGGAAATAGCCGGGATTGGCGGTTTCGGGAAAACGTTCCAGCCCTATGATTGAGCGCAAGACCAGCGGCCAGCCTGACCACATGACAAACAGCGCCCAAGGCAGCACGCCCAAGATCAAGCCCAAATCATAAAGACGCTGGCGCGTCCGCGCACTGTAGCGACGCGAGACCGCAAGCACGCTCAGATGAGCGCCTTGACGAGAGGCCACAACGATGGAGCTGGCGATATAGAGCGCAAACAGCCATTGGCCTTGATCATTGGCTTCGCGCCCGCCCGCCTGCACGCCATCGCGTAACGGCCATTGCAGGAACAACAGCACAATGACCGGGATCGCGAGCAGGTTGAAAGCGGACACAAGTCTGTCCATCGCATGGTCAAATCGGTTGCGCAGGGAGCCGTTTCCTTTTTGCGGGATTGGGTTGGGACGTTCGGCGCTCATGGTCGGGTGCCAGAGAGCGGTTTCAAGGGATAAGTTTCAAGGGATAAGTTTCAGCAGAGCGGTTTCAAAAGTCTGGGTGCAAATTTTGGGATGCCGATCAGGATCCCATCGTGATCACCAATTGACGCCCGTTTGATCATGGCGCGGGCTCTTTCAGCTGGCAAGGGCCGAAGAAGGGCAGAAAAAATGCGGAAAAACGCGGAAAAAAGAAAGAGAGAAAAAACCGATCCAATAGACCGGGTCTGTTTGTTTTAAAGGCTTGTAGGCAGGTTTTGTTCAATGCTTTTATCCGCGAAAAAGACATGTCTTTCTGATATAATTGAGTTTCCTTATCTCAAACAGGCTATTTAGGCTTAAGGGGAGGGGCCGATTGGGAGAGGTGGTAGGCGTGCGACGCAAGGCAATGTTCGGGGGCGTGGGCCTCATTGTTTTGGCCTATCTGGGGGTGGCCGGTTATCTTTATGTGCGCCAGCAGGCGTTGCTGTATCATCCCGATCCGACCCGCTACACCGCTGCGCAAATTGGCCTGCAAGGCTTTGAAGATGTAACGATTTTAACCGATGATGGCGAGCGGCTGGTGGCCTATTATAAGCCCGCTGAGCCTGGTCAACCGACCCTGCTCTATCTGCATGGCAATGCGGATCGTCCGAGCCAGCGCCAGCATCGCAAGCGGTTGTTGACCGATCAGGGGTGGGGCTTGCTTTATCTGTGTTTTCGCGGCTTTTCAGGCTCGACAGGGACCCCCAGCGAGCCCGGCCTGATCCGTGATGCGACCTCAGCCTATGCGTGGTTGCGGGCTCGGATGTCGGCGCAATCGATTGTTTTATATGGGGAATCTTTGGGCACCGGGGTGGCGGTGGCGCTCGCGGGTCAGGTCGAGGTGAAGGCGGTTGTGCTGGATGCGCCTTATACATCGACGGCGGATGTCGCGCAGTCTCAATACCCGTTTTTGCCGGTGCATTGGCTGATGCATGACCAATATCCCTCCTTGGCGCGGGTGAAACGCCTGACCGCGCCGGTGCTGATTTTACATGGCACGCAAGATCGTCTAGTGCCTTATGAAATGGGACAAAAATTATATGCCGCGGTGCCGGGGCGGAAAGTTTTTGTCAGCGTTCCGCAAGGCGATCACACGCATAATTTGGAGCAGGCTTATGCTGCGGTTGCCCAATTTCTGGCCCCGTAAGGGGCGAGGTTCGGAACACGGTGAGCGCCTCACACCTTTATAAAACAGAAAGAAAATGAAGGAGATAACGTCGATGCAGCCATTGAATGGGATCAAGGTTTTGGATCTCTCGCGCGTTCTGGCTGGTCCGTGGTGTACGCAAACTTTGGCGGATCTCGGTGCGGATGTGTGGAAGATTGAAGAATGCGCACATGGAGATGACACCCGCACCTGGACCACACCGAATATTGGCGGGGAATCCACGTATTTTCTGTGCGCCAATCGATCCAAACGCTCTTTGGCGCTGGATCTGAAACATCCGGAGGGCCAAGCCATTATTCAAAAAATGGCGCAAGAGGCCGATATCGTGGTCGAAAATTTTCGCAAAGGCACCTTAGAGCGGTTTGGCTTGGGATGGGAGCAGCTCAAGGCACTCAATCCACGCCTGATTTATTGTTCGATTTCCGGCTATGGCCGCACCGGACCGCGCGCTGAAGAGGCGGGCTATGACTTTGCCATTCAAGCGGAAAGCGGTTTGATGGCGATCACCGGCGAGCCAGAGGGCGCGCCGATGAAATTGGGCGTGGCGGTTGCCGATATTCTGACCGGGATGAATGCCACGCAAGCTATTTTGGCGGCTTTGATTGCACGCGCGACCAGCGGGCGGGGGCAGCATCTCGATATGGCCTTACATGATAGCGCTGTCGCGTTGCTCGCCAATGTGGGTTCGGCTTATTTGGCAACCCAGATTGCCCCTCAGCGTTATGGCAATGCGCATGCCACGGTTGTCCCCTATCAGATTTTCCCAACCCGCGATGGGGTCTTGGCTTTAGCCTGCGGGAATGACAGCCAGTTTCGCACGCTCTGTGTTAAAGCCTTGGATCTGCCGCACTTTCCAGACGATGAGCGCTATCGCACTGCGGGCAATCGGGCGCTTTACCGGGAGAGCTTAATCCCGGCCTTGACGGAGGCCTTTCTGACGAAAAAGACGGCTGAATGGCTGGATCTGTTGCGTCAGCTCGGCGTGCCAGCCGGGCAGGTGCGCTCTGTGCCGGATGTGCTGGAAGCCCCCGAAACGAAAGCCCGCGGCATGGTGGTTGAAGTGGATGATCCGATCCATGGCCGGTTGAAATTACCGGCCTCCCCGTTGCGTCTGTCTGATACCCCCGTTCGCCCGCCAGTGACACCGCCTCGGCTTGGACAGCACAGCCGTGCTCTTTTAACGGAGATTGCGGGCTTAGACAGCGCCACGATTGATCGCCTCATTGCCACGCAGGTGGTGGTGCAGCGGGATCTCTGAAAATGGGCGAGATTTTATTGACAAGATTTTTTTGAATAGAGAAGATTAAAGCGCGATTTAATAGCGCGAGGCCGGAATATGTCCGGGAAACGGCTCTGTTTTCTCAGGAAAGCCCAAGATCGTGTGCAAATAGCGTTGAGGAATGAAATAAAGAAACAGGCACACCACGATCAAAATGAACATCATATAGAGTTCAAGCACGGCAATCTCTTTTTTGGTGCCGCTGGCGGCACGCTGAATTTCAAAGCGCTCATTCTGGAGCTGCGGATCGGCCATCGGGTCTGTCCTCAAAACGTCAAAACATCCTGTCCAAGGCGATCGGATTTGGGGATCGGCCCGTTGGGCAGGTTTGAATGGGTCGTTTGGGATATAGCCAGTTTTGTGCCAAGTTTTCCCTTGAACAGGGGATAAGACGTGAGAGTGCGGTGTTTCTTTTGAAATAGGCCCCTTTTTTCAAAATATGATTAGAAAAACCCGGTTAAGGGTGACAGAGTTATGCGCGATTAGCGCATGAGGGGGTGATACAGTCCTGCGCGATTAGCGCAGTGCGTGTCAAAAAGCGATGCAGGGATCGCGCAACCGGCCTTGATCCGCATCGGTGAGACTGAAGGGGGCTTTGGTGATGGATCAGAACAATCTCAAGCGCTTGCGCCAGAAATATGCCCAAGCAGAGGGCGGGGATGTGTTTGACCCGCACTTTGCCGCGATTGCCGCTCAGCAATTCAAGGGCGGATCCACCCGCAAATGGCCCTTTGCGGGCTTGGCAACGTTGATGGGGGCACCGTATCAGCCATTAGGCGCGGATGATTCGGTATTGCGCGATCTCGATATTGGTCTTTACGGCGTTCCGATGGATTTGGGGGTCACAAACCGTTCCGGGGCGCGGTTTGGCCCGCGTGCGGTCAGACAGGTGGAGCGCATTGGCCCGATGGATCATGTGTTGGGGCTCAGTCCGTTGGCGCGGTGTAATCTGGCCGATTTGGGCGATGTGCCGATGACCAGCCGCTATGATCTGGCGCGGTGTCATGCCGAAATCGAAGCCTTTGTTGATCGCTTGGTCAAAGCCGATGTGCGACCGCTTGGGGTTGGGGGCGATCATTCGATCAGCCTATCGATTTTGCGGGCGCTCGGACGGGATCGACCTTTAGGCATGGTTCACATCGATGCCCATTGCGATACGTCTGGCGCGTATGAAGGCGCCAAATTTCATCACGGGGGTCCGTTTCGCTTAGCCGTGCTTGATGGGGTGTTGGATCCGCAGCGCACGATCCAGATTGGTATCCGGGGAGGGGCGGAATATCTGTGGGAGTTTTCTTATGATAGCGGCATGTGTGTGATCCATGCTGAGGATCTGGATCGGATGGGTTTGGAGGCGGTGATTGCCAAAGCCCTTGCGGTGATTGGGGACGGGCCGACCTATGTGTCGTTTGATGTGGACTCATTAGATCCTGCGTTCACACCGGGCACCGGAACGCCTGAAGTGGGTGGATTAACACCGCGTGAAGCGCTGGCCATTCTGCGGGCCTTGCAGGGCAAAAATATTGTCGGTGCGGATGTTGTAGAGGTCGCTCCTCAATATGATGCGACAAGCAATACGGCACAGGTCGCAGCACAGATGGTGTTTACGCTTGCCTGTCTGATCAGCGCCAATCCGCAGTATCGCCCCAAAGCCGAACGGTGATGGGTCTCTAAATTGCGCCGTGGGCAGGTTGGATTATCGCTTGCCCTTCGCTCTGGGATGCTTTCACATAGGCGCCAACGGGTCTGCATCCGCAAAAGACCCGTTGCTACCAAGGGGATTAGGTCATGAAACATTATTTGATTGGGTCATTGGCGTTGGCGTCTGCGTTGTTGCTGGGTATGGCCGATGGTCAAGCACAGCAAAAGGATTGGAAAGAAATTCGGATTGGTACCGAAGGCGCCTATCCGCCTTTCAATAATCTGAATGCGAAAAAAGAATTGGAAGGATTTGAGATTGATTATGCCAATGCGCTGTGCGCCAAAATGGCGGTCAAATGCACATGGGTTGTGCAGGATTGGGATGGGATTATTCCTGCGTTGCTCTCCAATAAATATGATGTGATTGTTGCAGGAATGAATGCAACAGATGAGCGTAAAAAACGGGTGGATTTTACCAATGTTTATACGCGCACGCCGATCTCTATGGCGGCGGCGCGCTCAGTGACTTCTGTGGATGTAAGTCCTGAGGCATTGAAGGGAAAAACCATTGGGGCACAGGCCTCCACCATCCATATGAATTTTCTCGAAGCGCATTACAAAGGGTCTACTGCGCGCGGATATCCAACCCAAGAAGAGGCCAATCTGGACCTGCTGAATGGACGGCTTGATTATATTGTGGCGGATCGATTGTCGCTTGAGGATTTTATCAAGGGCAAAGGGAAAGACTGTTGTAAAATTGTTGCCGATGTAAAACGTGATCCGACCATTCATGGACCCGGCGTTGCGATGGCGATCCGCAAAGAGGATACCGCCTTGCGTGATAAATTGAATGCGGCCATTGATGCCTCACAAAAAGATGGCTCACTGGATACGATCGGCAAAAAATGGCTTGGTTTTTCGCCGATCCAATAAGCATGAGAATGTGTCAAGCCCGTGTCGCCCGACCCTTTCAGGGTCGGGATGATGGCGGGGCGGGGACTTAAGCCTATGGCGGATTGGCTAACACTTTTGTCCTTTGGCCCGAATGGATGGGGCGGGGCCTTGCTGCAAGGCGCGTGGGTCACGTTGTCCGTTGCGGTGGTGACATTGCCATTTGGACTGGCGCTGGGCTTGGCGGTTGCGTTGGGTGTTCGCTCCTCCCATCAAGGTTTAAACCGCTTGGCGCTGGCCTATACAACGATCTTTCGCGGCCTGCCTGAATTATTGACGCTCTATATTATTTATTTTGGCTTTCAATTGATGGTCGAACACGCCATCAAAGCTTTGGGCTTGGAAAGCCAGTTTTCCATCTCCCCTTTTGTTGCGGGTGTTGTGGCTTTAGGTTTGGTTTTAGCGGCGTTTTCTGCGGAGGTTTGGCTTGGTGCTTTTCATGCCCTCGCTGAGGGGCAGCGCGAAGGTGCTTATGCTTTAGGGCTTGGCCGTGTGCAGACTTTCCGTCATGTGATTTGGCCCCAATTGCTGCGCGTTGCTTTGCCGGGGCTTGGAAATAATTGGATGGTGTTGTTGAAAGAAACCTCGCTGGTCTCGGTGATTACGTTGCAAGACACGATGTTTATTGCCAGCCGCGCCAATGTGGTGACCAAAGAACCCTTTTTATTTTTTGGCGCTGCCGCTTGTATTTATCTGACATTCTCAGCGCTTTCCTCACTCGGTCTGTGGATGCTGGAACGGCATTTAGCGCAAGGTCTAACAGCGGTGCGGAGGTCTTGATGACGTGGTGCGCGCTGCCCGGTTTTTGGATGGGGTTTGAGGTTCTTGAGCGCTATGGATGCCGTTTGGCCGATGGAGTGGTGATCACCTTACAATTGGTCGGCTGGTCATTTTGTTTGGGGCTGTTGTGCAGTCTGCCGCTGGCATGGGGACGCCTCTATGCGGCATGGCCGTTCAAAGCTTTGATCGCAGGCTATATGATGGTGTTTCGCGGCACGCCCTTGTTGGTGCAATTGTTTCTCGTTTATTACGGCTTGGGGTCTTTGCGTCCCTTGTGGCAGGATTTGCATCTTTGGTGGTTCTTTCGGGATCCACTCGCCTGTTGCTTATTGGCCTTCACGTTCAATACGGCGGCCTATCAGGCAGAGATCATGCGGGGGGCCTTGCAAGCCTTGCCGCGCGGTCTGGCCGAGGCGGGTCAGGCTTTGGGTCTTTCACGCCGTGTTATTTTGTTCAAGATCGAATTGCCGCAAGCCTTGATGATTGC
>CAWUMW010000041.1:0-13427 GCA_963923415.1 uncultured Hyphomicrobiales bacterium
GCTCGATAAAATGTGAGTGCCGCTCAAGTCCAGCCTTTGCAAGCCTCACTTGCTTGGGCCTAGATACGCGCACCGCTGGTGACGAGCTTATAGGTGATTGAATCAATCAAAGCCTGAAACGAGGCGTCAATAATATTGGCCGATACACCAATCGTGGTCCAGCGCGCCCCCGTTTCATCTCCTGATTCAATCAAGACGCGGGTCACCGCATCCGACCCGCCTTGGAAAATACGCACTTTGTAATCATGCAGCCGCAAGCCCGCAATCAAATGCTGATATTTTCCCAAATCTTTGCGCAGGGCGAGATCAAGCGCATTGACCGGCCCATTGCCTTCCGCCGCCGAAATCAACACCTCATCACCAACCCGCACTTTGGCAATGGCTTCAGCCACCGTGCCTAGTTCACCCGTCGCATTATAACGACGCTCAACATTGACCTTGAACCGCTCGACGGTAAAAAATTCTGGCACTTCGCCTAATACCCGTTTGGCCAATAAATAGAAGGATGCATCCGCGCCTTCATAGGCATAGCCCTCGGCCTCTCGCTCTTTGACGGCGTCCAAGACTTTACCAACCCGTGGATCGTCTTTTTCAAGCCGGATCGACAAGCGCTCCAATTCAGCCAGAATATTGGACTTCCCCGCTTGATCTGACACCAGTAATTTCCGGTGATTGCCAATCGTTTCAGGTTCTACATGTTCATAAGTCTTGGGATCTTTCATCACCGCCGATGCATGAATGCCCGCTTTGGTTGCAAAGGCCGAAGCCCCCACATAAGGACGATGGCGATCAGGCGCCCGATTGAGCAGCTCATCCATCGCCCGCGAGATGCTGGTTAGTTCCTTCAACCGGGTCTTTGAAACGCCAAGCGTAAAGCGTTCCGCAAAAGCGGGTTTTAACATCAAGGTCGGAATGAGGCTCACCAGATCAGCATTGCCGCACCGCTCGCCCAATCCGTTCAGCGTGCCTTGAATTTGGCGTGCGCCGGCCATGACTGCGGCTAATGAATTGGCAATGGCATGACCGGTATCATTATGGGTGTGAATACCGACATGCGTTCCCGGAACCTGCTCGGTCACTGCGCGGACAATCGCCTCAACCTCCTGCGGCAATGTGCCCCCATTGGTATCACACAGCACAACCCAACGTGCTCCCGCCTCATAGGCCGTGCGTGCGCAGTCTAATGCATAAGCAGGATTGGCTTTATAGCCATCAAAAAAATGCTCGCAATCAATCATCGCCTCTTTGCCCGCAGCGCTGATCGCGCGCACGGAGTCTGCAATGGCTTGCAGATTATCTTCCAAGCTGATGCCGAGCGCCACATGCACATGATAGTCCCAGCTTTTCGCAACCAAACAAACCGCATCGGCGGCATTGTCGAGACTGGCCGCTAAGCCTGGATCATTGGCCGCGGACCGACCTGCGCGCTTGGTCATTCCAAAGGCAACAAAGCGCGCTGCCTGCACAGGCTTCGTGGCAAAAAAATCGCTGTCCAACGGATTAGCACCCGGATAGCCCCCCTCGATGTAATCCACACCCAAACGATCCAATAAAGCAGCGACTTGCTTTTTATCTTCGAGCGAAAAATCAATCCCCGTTGTCTGCGCGCCATCGCGCAACGTTGTGTCGAATAAATATAAGCGTTCAGGGGTAACGCCAGACGATTGATGATGCGACATGCTCTGTCTTGCTCCTAACGCTTCAATTCCCATGTGGTGACCATGGATCCATCGGGCGCCTTGCTATCTTTCAGGACAATACCGCGCTCCAGCAATTGATCGCGCAGCCGATCCGATTCCGCCCAATCTTTCGCATTCCGGGCTGCGATCCGGCGTGCAATCACGGCGTCGACTTCCGCAACCACCTCTTGCGAGAGCGCTTCAACCGGCTGATGCGCCAAGGCGTCGCTATAAAGACCTAAAAATAACAAAGCCGATTTAAGCCCGGCGATATCTGCATTTTTTTGCAAGGCATGCAGATGCATCACCACTTCGGCCGTATTGAGATCATCCCGCAAGGCCTCAAGAATTGGACTTGGCACAGGATGATCTGCCACATCGAAAGCCGCAAAACCTTGATGATCATGCCAGCGATGCAGCGTTGCATCCGCCTCCTCCAACGCTTTGACGGTAAAGTCGATGGGCTGGCGATAATGCGTGCGCAGCATCGCCAGACGCAACACGGCACCAGACCATGACCGACCACCAAAATCTTGGGTCGCGAGCAATTGATGAATGGTGATAAAATTGCCGAGGCTTTTGGACATTTTTTGTCCTTCGACCTGCAAAAATCCATTATGCATGAAAATATTTGCCATCACATGATGACCAAAGGCGCAGGTTGATTGCGCAATTTCATTTTCATGATGCGGAAACACCAAATCAATGCCCCCACCATGCAGGTCAAAGACTTCGCCCAAATGTGTCCAGCTCATTGCTGAACATTCTATATGCCAACCCGGACGACCGCGCCCTGCAAGACCGCAGGGGGATGGCCATCCCGGCTCATCCGCGTTGGAGGGTTTCCATAAAACAAAATCAGTCGCATCGCGTTTGTAAGGAGCGACATCCACCCGCGCCCCGGCCACCATTTCATCCAATGAACGATTGGCCAAAGCACCATAGCGGGGCAGATCACCGCCCTTCGCATCCATAGCTGCGGGGGAAAACAACACATGCCCCTCCGCCACATAAGCAAAACCACCGGCAACCAACCGCTCAATGATTTGGCACATCTGCGTGATATGATCGGTGGCGCGCGGTTCAATCGTCGGCGGCAAGCAGCCAAGTGCTGCCACATCGTGATGAAATTGCGCGGTCGTTGAGCGCGTGACCTGCCGGATCGCTTCATTCAGCGGACGATCCGGAAAATCACGGGCGGCCCGTTCATTAATCTTGTCATCAACATCGGTAATATTGCGGACATAAACCACATGCTCCGCCCCATATTGGGCGCGCAACAGCCGGAACAACAGATCAAACACAATCACCGGACGGGCATTGCCGATATGGGCATAATCATAAACAGTCGGGCCGCAGACATAGAGCCGCACGCGGGCCGGATCGAGCGGCACAAAGGTCTGCTTGCCGCGGGTCAGCGTATTGTAAAGAGAGATGGACCTGTCCATTGCCAAAATTCCCCAATGGGACCATTAAGCCGGCTGGTGCTGGCAGGTCCGTATCGATCCGAGGGGGAAAATGACGGCGCCGACCAGCAAATGTGCTAGCCGCAAATGATCCCACAAATCATCATCACCGTGTTGTTCATGGATCGCAGAATGCGCTTTTGCATGCGCAAGGTCAAGTCATGTCGCCCCCCTCTTTCGGATGACGGGCCGCAAGATGACAGGTCACGCCAATCATTTGGTTACCATTTGCTAAGCATAAGGACACAAGGCGCGCTGCATTAATCTTTCGGGAAGGTTTGACCGCCATATTGCTGCCACACTTGCCCTTAAGAAGCCAATCCCATGAAAAAATTGAGTCTTATTCTTGCAGCAGTCGGTTTTTGGCTGTCTGCCCCCGTTCTGGCCCAAGCACAAGAGGCCCGCCGCCTCGTCATCCCAGCCCAAGATGGCTATGATTTCGACAGTTGCCAGAAAAATTCGGGTCAGTGCGCCCAAATTATTGCCGATGCATGGTGTGATGCCAAAGGGTTTGGACGGGCCATCGCCGTGGAACATATGGATCAGTATGAAACCACAGCATCCTTGATTTCAAAAAGCCAGACCACCAAACGTCCCGCTCTGGTCATTACCTGTACCCATTAAGACCTATCCCCTTTCAACGAATTTGAGCGCTTGGGGGCGACGCGCACAGGCTTTGCCCTGTTGCCGCCAGAATCTGCGTGCAAAACCTCCCGTCACAAGCTAGGGTCAGACCTCATTCATTTAACAACAACGGCATGACTATGAAGCGTAGGATGGGAAGAAAACAGACGAAAAGCGTGCTGGTGGCACGGTTGAGACTGTTTTCAATGCAGACTGCGCTTCATCGTCATGTCCTTTGGATTGGCGAAAAATGCCCGATCTCTGTGTCGCAAAAGCTTGAAAACCGTACGGTTTCCTGCGCTTTTTCTTCGTGACCTCGGGCATTTTTCAGAGCCAACCGTTGATGCAAAATGAATGCGGTCTGACCCTAGGGTCAGCTAATCGGGTGGATCTGAGTGCAATGACGCAGAAATTGAAAATTTCGGGGCTTTTCATCGCCTTTTTGGCGTTGATCGGGCCTGCAATGGCTCAATCGCCTTATTGCGATTCCATTCGCGCCGAATTGTCGCGGCTTGGCGGGCCGAGCCCGACACTGGCCGGATCGACCCTGCAAGAGAGCATTCGCAGCGTGCAAACCGATCTGGGGCGCTCGCTTGAAGCCTATAAATCCCTCAGCTGCGACGTGCCGCAAAAAAAATTCTTCTTTTTCAATGATACGCCGCGCCAATGTCCGGACCTGCAACGCCAAATCCGCGACTTGCAAAGCCAGTTGGCTGTTTTGCAAAACGAAACCAATCGATCCGGCGATCTCGCAACCGATAGTCGCCGCGCCAGTTTGCAATCAGCGCTTGAGGCCAATTGCCGCAGCAGCCAGCCCCGCAGCGCCCAGAGCAATCGTGGTGGCTTGATTGATCTTTTGTTTGGTGAAAACTCCAAGTCGCTGTTTGATAGTGAAATGCCCGATGAACCGTTAGCCAATGGCCTGCCCACCGATGAAAAGGGCTATGGCTATCGCACCATCTGTGTGCGCAGTTGCGATGGCTATTACTTCCCGATCAGCAATAATGCGAGCCAACGCCGATTGTCTTTTGATGCCGATTTATGCCGCTCCTCCTGTCCGCAAGCGGAGACTGCGCTTTATTTGGTTCCGATCGGCCAAGATGCCGATACGGCCGTTTCAGTCGATACGCGCACACCCTATTCCAGCCTGCCAAATGCATTCAAATATCGGCGCGGCGTTGATCCAAGCTGTGCCTGCCGTAAACAAGGGCAGAGCTGGAGCGAGGCACTGGCGGAAGCCGAACGGCTCTTGGTTCAAAATGGCCGTTCTGACGGCCCGATCAGCGAACAACGCGCCTTTGAATTATCGCGCGCCCGTACCGATGCACCCAAAGGCAAAGCCCTTGATCCAAGCACGGTGCCCGTTGCACCGGCTGCAACGAATATGCGCGCTGCTTCAGATCGCCAGATCGAGATTACCGACAGTGACGGTAGCAAAAAGCGCATCCGGTTGATTGTGCCGCCCAGCACCAGCGCCCTGCCAGACTAAGCCCTCGCGAAAATCCGATCCGAAAGCGTCTGAGCAAGACAAGAGGCAGACTCTTACGCGGATAAACGCGCGCGCACTTGTTGCGGATCCATCAAAGGCAACAGGGCTTTTAATTCCGGCCCGTGATCATGCCCCGTCAGCGCTTGTCGCAACGGCATAAATAAAGCCTTACCCGACAGGCCTGTGCGCTCTTTAATCTGGGCTGTCCAATGTCCCCATGTCGACTGATCCCATGGCGCGTCCGGCATTGTGTCCAGCGCCGCCTGTTTCAAAGCCGCATCAAGCGGATGCGCTGCAACCGACCCGCTGATCACCTGCCACCACGTCAGCGCATCTTGCAAGCGCGTGACATTGCCGCGCACCGCCAACCAGAACGGCTCACCCGCTGTGATCCCCAATGCCGTCAACCGTGCCGCAACATCCGCATAAGGCCTCTCATGCAGCAATCGAGCATTTAAATGCTGCAACTCGCTTTCATCAAAACGCGCGGGCGCGCGCGACAAGCGCGACAAATCCAGCAATTGCCCCAAAGCGGGTAATGACGCGATGGGACGCACCGCTTCCGCAGAACCAACCAAAACCGCCAGCGATGCAGCGGCCATCGGCTCCAGCCCTTCTTCCCGCAACACGGTCAAGGACAGATGCCCCATCCGTTTGGACAGGCCTTCGCCTTGCGCATTGGTCAATAAATTATGATGCGCAAACTGCGGCACATAAGATCCCAGCAACGCGAAGAGTTGAATTTGCACCGCGGTATTGGTCACATGATCTTCCCCGCGAATGATATGGCTGACATGCAAATCAATATCATCGACCACTGACGGCAACGTATAAAGATAGGTTCCATCCGCCCGAACCAAAACCGGATCAGATAATGAGGCGCAATCCACATGGCACGCACCGCGCACCAGATCCTCCCATTCAATCACCTGATGATCGAGTTTAAACCGCCAATGGGGCCGCCGACCTTCTGCTTCAAAGGCTTTCTTCTCATCCTCTGAAAGCGTGAGCCCAGCCCGATCATAGACAGGGGGCAGCCCGCGCGCGGCTTGGCGCTTGCGCCGCCGATCCAACTCATCTTCTGTTTCATAACAGGCATAAAGACGCCCGATGGATTTGAGCTTTTCTGCCGCCGCCGCATAAAGCGGAAAGCGCTCGGACTGGCGTACCACGAGATCAGGATGAATGCCCAACCAATGCAAATCCGTCTCGATGGCATCGGCATATTCCCGCCGCGACCGCTCGATATCGGTGTCATCAAAGCGCAAAATAAAATCACCCTGCTGCGATTTGGCAAACAGCCAATTCATCAAGGCCGTGCGCGCATTGCCAATATGAATCCGACCCGTCGGTGACGGCGCAAAACGAACTTTGGTTTTCTCAGGACGTGTCATTTAAAATTCCGTTCCATCAGGCGCAGCTTTGCTCATGGGATGTTTCAGCAAAGACAGATCAGGGTGATAGGACAAAGGCACATCATCACGAAACCGATTGATGATGGGATAACGCCGGTCCCGTCCAAAATTACGCAAAGTCACTTTCACACCCGGTGCCGATTGCCGTCTTTTATATTCAGCAATCGCCAAAAGGCGTTCAATCCGTCGCACGGTCGCCTCGTCATAGCCGTCAGCGATAATCGCTGCGACAGACTTGTCTTGTTCAACCAGCGCTTCAAGGACCGCATCCAAAATCTCATAAGGCGGTAAGGAGTCTTGATCCGTTTGATTATCGCGCAATTCGGCTGACGGCGCTTTGGTCAGAATCCGTTCGGCAATCACGGTCCCAAGCGGACCGAGCGCCCCTTCGGGCCGCCAGCGGTTGCGCAATGCTGAAAGCCGATACACCTGCATCTTGTAAAGATCTTTGATCGGATTAAAGCCCCCATTCATATCGCCATAGAGCGTGGCATAACCCACCGACATTTCCGACTTATTGCCCGTGGTAACCACCATGGAACCGAATTTATTCGAAATCGCCATCAAGAGCGCACCCCGTGTGCGGCTTTGCACATTCTCTTCGGTAATGTCATGAGCACGCCCCACAAATAAAGGCGCCAACACAGCCTCTAACGCCTCAACGGGTGGGGTAATGGGCACGGTGTCATACCGAATACCCAAAGCCTGCGCACAGGCCTGCGCATCTTCAAGCGAATGAGGGGATGTATAACGCGAGGGCAGCATCACAGCCTGCACGCGCTCAGGCCCAAGCGCATCAACCGCCATCGCCGCACACAGAGCAGAATCGATCCCGCCCGACAGACCGAGCACAACACCCGGAAAACGGTTTTTCTCGACATAATCGCGCAAGCCCAACACGCAGGCCGCATAATCGCCTTCATCACCCTCTTCCAACAAAGCCTTATCGGCATCCGCGCAGTGCCATCCCTGTGGCGTGCGATGCCAATGGGTCAGGACCACCGCTTCTTGAAATGCAGGCAATTGGGCCGCCAAGCTACAATCCGCATTCAAGACAAAGGAGCCGCCATCAAAGACCAACTCATCTTGTCCGCCGATCTGATTGAGATAGACCAAAGGCAGGCCACTTTCCTTCACCCGCGCAACAGCAATATTGAGCCGTGTTTCAGTTTTGTCGCGCCAATAAGGGGAGCCATTGGGCACCAACACAATTTCAGCCCCGGTCTCAGTCAAACATTCCACCACATCGGCGGTCCAAATATCCTCACAGATTGGCAGGCCAAGACGCACGCCCTTCACCACCACCGGACCGGGCATGGCGCCTGGCACAAACACGCGCTTTTCATCAAACACGCCATAATTGGGGAGATCGACTTTGTGGCGCACGGCCTCAATGCTGCCCCCGGCCAAAACCACATAGGCATTGGTCAACTGGCCGGCCTCGAACCAAGGCAGGCCGATCAGAACCGCAGGCCCCCCATCAGCGGTTTCCCGCGCCAAGCTTTCGCAGGCAGCCCGACATGCACGTTGAAAGGCCGGACGCAGCACCAAATCCTCCGGCGGATAGCCCGCCAGAAACAATTCCGGAAACATGACCAGATCAGCCCCAAGCCGGGCTGCTTCAGCGCGCGCCAAGCGTGCCTTCTCCAAATTGCCGGAGACATCCCCGACAGTGGGATTGAGTTGCGCAAGCGCAATGGACAGATGGTCAAGACGGGTCATGTCTCGCCTTTAGCGCGGCCCAACCCAGACCGCAATGCGCCTGACGCAGACATTTTACGCTTTCGCCTGAAAAATGATCAAAAACCACCCGTTTCACCGATTAAGCGTGAAAAGAATAGGCATCCATCATCAAAACCCCATATTGGTGGCTGGTGTGAATCCGGGCTCCCACTGCCTTGTCCCCCGCTGCACCCAAGGCGACATAGAGGGGCAATAAATGTTCTTCGGTCGGATGATTGCGCACCGCATGCGGCGCTTGGGCGCGATAATCAAGCAAAGCCGGAATATTGCCCGCAACAATCTGCTCATCCAGCCAATCACCAAAGTCTTTGACCCAAGCAGGGGCAGGCGCATCAATCGGATAGTCATTGCCGAATAATTCCCGCAAATTATGGGTTGCGGCCCCTGAGCCGATAATCAAAACCCCTTGCTCGGTCAGCGGCTGTAAAACCCGGCCAATCCGATAATGCCAATCTGGGCCCGCTTCGGGATGCACCGAAAGCTGGACCACCGGAATATCAGCTTGCGGGCGCATCAACAATAACGGCACCCATGTGCCATGATCATAGCCCCGATTGGTCTGCAATTGCGCAGCAATACCGTTTTTGCTTAGCATATCAGCGATTTGGGCGGCCAGATCAGGCGCGCCGGGCGCGCCATAGACCAATTGCCGCAAAGCCGGATCAAAGCCCCCGAAATCATAAATCATCGCCGGCTGCGCATCCGCCGACAGGGTGGGATGGGGCTGCATATAATGGGCGCTGACCATTAAAATAGCGCGCGGCTTCACCGGACCTAATCCATATTTTTTCATAAAATCAGCCGCCTCAGACGGGTGAAGCGCCAAATCCGGTGCGCCATGGGAAACAAAAATCGGATCGAGGGTCATGGTCGTCCACCTCCTAAAATAAGCTTGCAAAAAATACCTTGTGTCTCATGTGGGTTTGCTGCTGTGCAAAAACAAGAGAACCACCGATCTTGGGCAGAAATAAAAAAATAAGTCGCGGAAAGCCCATTTCAAGCAAATTATTGAGCAGATAACTTGCCAAAACAGTCAATTTCTGAAAAAAGATTAACTTGTTTTAGTTGTTTTTGTTTTTCTTATTTTTTGAAACTGGAGATTTTTCATTGCCTACCTATCAATTTACAACCCCATGGTTTGAGAATGTGGCTAAACCGGTTTGGTCCCAACTAATCCCACAAATCAATCCAAAAACAATTCTTGAAATCGGCTCTTATGAAGGGGCGAGCGCATGTTTTCTGATCGATACACTCAGCCCCCAGCATGAATTGGAATTAACCTGTATCGACACATGGCTCGGCGGTATTGAGCATCAACCAGGCGGCATTGCCCATGCCAATATGAATGCGGTTGAACGCAATTTTGACCACAATCTCAAAACAGCCTGCGCGCAGGCCCAGCACACCGTGCATTTTACCAAGGTCAAAGGACAATCCGACCTTGCGATGGCGCATCTGCTGAGCAGTGGCAAGCAAGCCTATTATGATCTGGTCTATATTGACGGCTCACATCTAGCGCCCGATGTCTTATGCGATGCGGTTTTGGGATTTCGCTTGCTGAAAGTCGGCGGCGTGATGATTTTTGATGATTATAATTGGCATGAAGGCCTGCCCAACGGCATCGATCTGACCCGCTGTCCTAAGCCCGCCATTGATGCGTTCACGAGCCTTTATTGGAATAAATTGCAGCTGTTCACAGCGCCGCTATATCAGGTTTATGTCCAAAAAATTGCGCCCTGACTGGCGCGTACATTCAGCCATGAAGATGGGTTCACCCGCGCAGGCGCGCGGGGTTAGAACCAAGTGCGGGATTAGAACCAAGCGAAGGAAACAATAAAATCAGCAGCTTCTATTCAGCCGCTGTTGCCGCAACGCGTCCTTGCGTCGCCTTTTCCTTTTTGAGGAATTCGGCAATCAAAAACGCGGCCTCCAAAGCCTGTTCAGCATTCAAGCGCGGATCGCAATAGGTGTGATAGCGATCTTGCAAATCCTCATCAGAAATAGCCCGCGCGCCACCCGTACATTCCGTGACATTTTTGCCGGTCATTTCCAAGTGAATGCCGCCTGCATGACTGCCTTCAGCGCGATGAACATCAAAGAAAGTCCGCAACTCCGCGAGGATTTGCTCAAAGGGCCGCGTCTTATAGCCGGTTGGCGATGTCAGCGTATTGCCATGCATCGGATCACAGGACCAAACGACGGAACGTCCCTCACGGCGTACCGCTTTCACCAAAGCCGGTAAATGCTGTTGCGCCTTCTCAGCACCGAAGCGCGCAATCAAGGTCAAACGGCCCGGCTCGTTCTCGGGATTAAGCACATCAATCAATTGCAACAATCCATCCACCGTTGTGGAGGGACCACATTTCAAGCCAATCGGATTACGGATCCCCCGGCAATATTCAACATGCGCATGATCAATTTGCCGGGTGCGATCCCCAATCCATAACATATGACCAGAGGTCGCATACCAATCCCCAGAGGTGGAATCGATCCGGGTCAGCGCCTGCTCATATCCCAATAACAAAGCCTCATGCGAGGTGTAAAAATCGGTCGCCCGCAGCTCAGGATGGGATTCCGCATCCAACCCAATCGCCCGC
Organism: uncultured Hyphomicrobiales bacterium; assembly: GCA_963923415.1. Taxonomy (GTDB): domain Bacteria; phylum Pseudomonadota; class Alphaproteobacteria; order Rhizobiales; family Beijerinckiaceae; genus CAIYZJ01. The sequence continues at coordinate 11,014 of CAWUMW010000041.1, forward strand.
ATAAAATCGAGGGTTTCGGTGATCCGTCCCGCCAAGGCCTCATAGCGATGCGAGAGGGGGCTGTCTTTGACAAATCCCAACATCCAGCGATGGGCGTTTTCAAGATTCGCATAACCGCCTGTCGCAAAAGCCCGCAACAGATTGAGCGTGGCGGCTGACTGGCGATAGGCATCCAATTGACGGTTCGGGTCCGGGATGCGTGACGCTTCGGTAAATTCAATACCGTTGATAATATCACCCCGATAAGACGGCAGCTCTTGACCAGCCTGCTTTTCAATGTCGGAGGACCGCGGCTTGGCAAATTGTCCGGCAACGCGCCCCACTTTAACAACCGGTGACGAACCAGCAAAAGTCAGCACCACCGCCATTTGCAAAAACAGCCGGAAAAAATCACGGATATTATCGGCGGAATGTTCACCAAAACTCTCGGCGCAATCCCCCCCTTGAATCAAAAAGGCTTCGCCCGTAGCCACTTTGGCCAAAGCCCGCTTTAACTTGCGTGCTTCCCCGGCAAAAACCAGCGGCGGAAATCCAGCAATTTGGGCCTCAACAGCCTGCAACTGATCGAGATCAGGATAGGTCGGCACCTGCAAGATCGGCTTCGTCCGCCACGATGAGGGGCTCCAACGCTGGGTCATATCACATCTCCAATCCGCGCCCGCCTTTCAAGCAGGCTGTGCGCTCCATTCTCTCCTCAGCCCTGCCCGAGCGTGCGCAGAACGAACTCAGGCAGAGAGGGCCTTATAGCGAAGGCATCACAAAAAACAAAGGAAAAGCGGCAAAAAAGCCCGCTAATGGCAAATAAAATCTAAAAACTGCCCTCAAACGGTTTTTTATACGTTCAACTGATCCGTTTCAGGGTCTCTCCCCAAGCGATCCCGCTAGCCCGCCGGGGCAACAGGGGTGCGTAATGTCACCAATTCCTCCGCCGCCGTTGGATGCACGGCCATGGTCAAATCAAAATCCTGTTTGGTGGCGCCCATCCGCATGGCAATTCCGAGACACTGGATCATTTCGCCGGACGCCTCACCTAAAATATGCACGCCCAACATCCGGTCTGTCTGCCCATCAACCACCAATTTCATCACCACCCGCTCTGCGCGCCCTGACAAGGTCGCTTTCATCGGGCGAAATTCGGTGCGGTAAATTACCACATCCTTGTAACGCGCGCGGGCTTCGGCCTCCGTCAGCCCGACAGTGCCCACTTCAGGGGTTGAGAAAACCGCGGTTGCGATCATTTCATGCGAGGCGCGGACAGGCTTATTGCCAAAATAGGTATCGGCATAGGCATGACCTTCCCGGATCGCCACCGGCGTCAATGCAACCCTATCCGTGACATCGCCCACCGCATGGATCGAGTCGATGGAGGTGGCCGAATCCGCATCCACGACAATGGCGCCATTCGGCCCCGTAGCAACCCCCGCCTGTTCGAGCCCCAACCCATCGACATTGGGTATCCGCCCCGTGGCAAAAACAATCCGCTCGCACGCATGAGAGGACCCATCTTGCAAGGACACAACCAGATTGCCCCGCTGTCCGGCAATGCGGGTGACAGCTGTCATGGTTTTGATCGTAATCCCTTGACCGATCATGGCCTGTGTCAATGCGTTGCTAATATCCTCATCAAAACGGGGCAAGACCAGATCGCGCCTCATCACCAAGGTGACCTTGACACCAAGCCGCTGCAACAAACACGCAAATTCAACGCCAATATAGCCCGCGCCAACAATCATCACAGAGCGCGGCAAATCAGCCCAATCAAAAAAATCATCGGAAGACTCGGCTTGATCAATCCCCTCAATATCGGCCGGCAAAAAGGGCCGCGCGCCTGTAGCAATCAAGATGCGCCGCGCCGACAGTGTTTGGTCTTGTGCAACAAGATGCACATGATGCGGGCCTTTCAACACCGCTTTACTGTCAACAATCGTCACATTGGATTTAGACAAATTGTTGCGATAGGCTTTTTCCAGTCGATCGATTTCTCGATCTTTTTGTGCTTTGAGAATAGAAAAATCAAAAGAGGGCGCGGACAGATCCCAACCGAAACCAGTGGCATCCTCCATCTCATCACCAAAGCGACTGGCCAGAACATAAAGCTTTTTAGGCACACAGCCACGGATCACACAGGTGCCGCCGACACGACTTTGTTCAGCTAGCATCACTTTTGCGCCATAGCCCGCTGCGATGCGCGCCGCACGCACGCCGCCCGACCCGCCTCCTATGACAAACAGATCAACATCATATGTCGCTTCGCTAGACGAGACCATGCACGCACTCCATTTCTTTGTCACAAAGATGACTTATCTTCAGGACTTATTTGGGGGCTCTCTTGCGCCCCTTTTCACCCTTTATAAGCCATCATATCGTTTGAGCGAAGACCCAAAACTTCTTGCCCAAAACTTCTTGCCCAAAAC
>CAWUMW010000042.1:0-13415 GCA_963923415.1 uncultured Hyphomicrobiales bacterium
ATGAAACCGATCGGCGGTTATTTAATCGCCTTGATGATTGGTTTGGCCGTGGTGATTGCCGTGCCGTGGATCTCGATTGGATTTCTCTCATAAAGCCTCTCTGTTGCATGCAAGGAGAGGCATCCAAACCACAGGAAGACTATCTATGCCCCGGATTGATCGTCGCCATCGGCAGGCTTTTACACCAAGCTGCAAAAGCGCTAGGGTGACGAAGCTTGGACTTTGCTTGAAGCAAACACTGGCAAGCTCGACTCACCGCTTGGGTGGGTGGGCCGCCATGCTGATTGGCAGATCCCCCCGCTTGTTTAGAACAAGGCCTTCAACCGCCTGCTCCCTCACTCTGACAATGATACGGATCATGCCTTCGCCTTCAGCCTTCACCCTCTCGCCTCACTTACTGTTGATCTTGTCCTTACTGTTGTCCCTGCCCTCTTTGCAGAAGGCGTATTGATCATGACGAAGACGCATGCGCGGGATTGGATCGAGGCTGATTATCTGCTCGAAACCTATAGCGATCTTGAGAAGACGGCCGCCATGATGGCGGGCGAGCAATCAAGCGGCACTTTTATCAAAGTACCGGGTGAAACCGCCCTTTTGAAAGAACGCTTTGCCGCCAGTGTCGTAGCGCTCGCGCCATGCGCTGATGATTTCAGCGTGCCGTCTTTACCCTCAACCGGTTATCAGGCCGCTTCCCATCAAAAGCTGCAACGCGCTTATGTAACTTTGCGCTGGCCGCTCGACAATATCGGCGCGTCTTTACCCAATCTTTTGGCGATGGTGGCAGGCAATCTGTTTGAATTGCAACATGTCACCGGATTAAAAATTCTCGATATCCGACTGCCGCCCGCTTTTGCTCGCGCCTATCCGGGCCCCCGCTTTGGCATTGAGGGGACACGGGCGCTGAGCCAAGTCAAAGACCGCCCCTTAATCGGCACCATTATCAAACCCAGTATCGGCTTATCGGTTCAGCAAACTGCTGAACTGGTCAAGACGCTATGCGAAGCCGGGCTTGATTTTATCAAGGACGACGAATTGCAATCGGATGGCCCCGGCTGTCCGTTTGATGAGCGGGTTGAGGCGGTCATGGCGGTGATCAACACGCATGCGCAAAAGACAGGTCGCAAAGTGATGTATGCTTTCAACCTCACTGGCGATTTGGACCAAATGCGTCGGCGCCATGATGTTTTGCTGGCGCATGAGGCAAGCTGTTTGATGGCCAGCATGCATGCGGTGGGTCTGACGGGCTTTGTTGAATTGGCCCGCTGGGCGCAAGTGCCGATCCATGCGCATCGCAATGGTTGGGGTTATCTCAACCGACATCCTTTGCTCGGCTGGTCCTATCCTGCTTGGCAAAAAATTTGGCGGTTGGCGGGTGCTGATCATCTGCATGTGAACGGGTTGTCAAATAAATTTGCTGAAGCAGACGACAGTGTGATCGCCTCGGCGCGCGCCTGCCTGACCCCGCTTTTTGCCGACCAGCCCTTAATGGCCATGCCGGTCTTTTCATCAGGCCAAACCGCAGCGGTGGTTGAGGCCACCTATCAAGCACTGCAATCACCTGATCTGATTTTTGCCGCGGGCGGTGGAATTTTAGGTCATCCCAACGGCGTCAAAGCCGGGGTGAAAGCCCTCAGGCGCGCATGGGATTTAGCCATCGCGGGAGAGTCCGTGGCTCGGGCCGCTCTCCATGATCAGGACCTCAAACTGGCTCTGGAAATGCACGCATGAACACACACGCTCTCCCAGACACCTCACCCCTGATTGCCTATTATGGCGATGATCTCACAGGCTCGACCGCCGTGATGGAGGCCACCGCTTTTGCGGGTTTAGAAACCGTCTTATTTCTTGATCTGCCCGATGCCCAACGTCTGGCTGATTTTCCGCATGCGCGTGTGATCGGCATTGCTGGCGATGCCCGCGCGCGCAGCCCGCACTGGATGCAAGCGCATCTGCCAGCTTGCTTTGCGGCTTTAGCGCAGAGCGGTGCGCCGATCCTGCATTATAAAGTGTGCTCGACCTTTGACTCAGCCCCCCATATCGGCAGCATCGGTGCAGCAGCCGATATTGCCGCGCAGCACTTTGAGGGTGTCTTTCCGATGGTGGTGGGCGATCTAGGCATGGGCCGCTATCAATGTTTCGGCCATTTATTTGCCCTCTCGCATGGCGTGCCCTATCGCATCGACCGCCATCCCGTGATGGCCCGTCATCCGATCACGCCGATGGACGAAGCCGATCTGACCTTGCATTTACAAAAACAAACCGATCTGCCGATTGGCTTGATTGATTTTGTCACGCTGCATCGTGGTCAGGCAGCAGAGCTCTGGCAAAAACGCATCCGTGACGGCGCTCGAATTCTCTCTCTTGATGTGGTTGATCACCAATCCCTGGTGGAGGTCGGAAAATTGATTTGGGAGCAGAGCAAAGCACAACGCTTTTGCATCGGCTCACAGGGGCTAGAAAGCGCCTTGATTGCCTATTGGCAAGACCGCGAATGGATCGACCTCCTTCCTCCTCCCCCGCCAGCCCATGCCTGTGATCAAATTCTGGCTGTCTCGGGGTCGGTGTCTCCGGTCACCGCAGTACAAATTGCCCAAGCGCGCGCGCAGGGCTTTGCAATTTTACCCCTTGATCTGGCACAGCTCACCGAGCCAAACGAACATGCAGCCTTTTGCGCCAAGCTTTATCATCACGCGCTTGAAGCTTTGCAGAAGGGACAGGATGTGCTGATCACCTCCGCTGAAGGGCCAGATGGGCACGCCGTCACCGATTTTAAACAGGTTCTTGATCGTCAAGCGACCAATGCTGATCAGCTCAATCACACCATCGGCACAACCTTGGGCCATTTGGCCGATCGTCTGCTCAGCGCGCATCCTCTGCAGCGCTTGGTGATTTCCGGGGGCGATACATCAGGCCGTGTTGCGCGCACTTTGGGCATTGATGCACTGACCGCCCTTGCGCCCATGGCACCCGGCGCCCCCTTATGCCGTGCCCATTGCCAAAACGCATCCCATCACGGCCTTGAAGTCCTGCTGAAAGGCGGACAGGTCGGTGGCCCTGATATTTTTACCCGCGCGAAAACTGGACGCGCATGATCTGATGAATCAAGGAGACGTTACATGCGATTGAAAGATAAGATAGCCCTGATTACCGGCGGCGCCCGCGGGATCGGTTTTGCAACAGCCGAAACATTTTTGAAAGCTGGCGCCAAAGTGGTGATTGCCGATATTAATCTTGACGGCGCACAAGACGCAGCCCGCAGCTTAGATCCTTCGTTACGCGATGTGATGCCGATTGCGGTCAATGTCGCAGATCCGCAATCCGTCGACCAGATGATGACGGCTTTGCTGGATCGGTTTGGCCACTTGGATCTTTTGCTCAACAATGCGGGCGTTGGCGGCAATATTCCTTTTCTCGACACGACACTGGAGGATTGGAACCGTATTATCAGCATCAATCTGACCGGCGCTTTTTTGGTGGCCCAAGCGGCTGCCCGCGCCATGGTGAAGAATGGATCCGGAAAGATCGTCAATATCGCTTCACTGTCTGGCCAGCGGGGCGGCAATGGGCGAGCCGCTTATGGATCTGCGAAAGCAGGCCTTGAATTACTCACCAAAGTGATGGCGGTTGAGCTCGCGCCCTATCACATCAATGTCAATGCGATTGCGCCCGGAGCCATTGAAACCGAAATGGCCAAATTTGCGCATGATGAAGCGACACGCGCCGCTTATCACTATCTGATCCCCATGGATCGCTATGGCACACCCTATGAAATTGCCGATGCCGCTTTGTTTCTGTGCTCTGATGACTCGCGTTATCTGCAAGGCCATACAATCAATGTCGATGGTGGCTTTTTGGCAGCCGGACTGATGTTTGGCCCCACCAAAAAAACACCAACCAAATAAGCCTATCATCACCTATCTGTGTTTCATCAAACCCTCTCGCTTCTCTTGTTTAAAAAGGATCACCAATGTCTCTTATTTCTCGCCGACACGCTTTGATTTTGGGTGCCAGCTCTGCTGTGTCTTGTGCCCTGCCCCTGCGCTATGCCCAAGCAGCTGAATTTAATTTCAAATTGGGCACCAATGTGCCTGAAACCCATCCGCTGAATGTCTATGCACGCAAAGCGGCTGATCAAATCAGAGAAAAAACCAATGGACGGTTTGATCTGCAATTATTTGCGAATAATCAATTAGGCGGCGATTCCGATATGTTCTCGCAGCTGCGCTCCGGGGCGTTGGAATGTTTCACTCTGTCAGGGGTGAATGTGCTCTCAACCCTGATCCCTTCGGCAGCAATTTACGGCTTAGGCTTTGCCTTTAAAGACTATCCGACTCTCTGGGCGGCTCTTGATGGAAAACTCGGCGCACATCTGCGGGGGCAAATCAACAAAGCAGGCCTGCATGTAATGGATCGCATCTGGGATAATGGCTTCCGCCAGATCACGTCCAGCACCCGCGCCATCACCCAGCCCGCCGATTTGCAAGGGTTTAAGATCCGCGTTCCGGTCAGCGCCTTATGGACCTCCTTGTTCAAATCACTCGGTGCGGCGCCAACCGGCATTAATTTTGCGGAAGTCTATTCGGCCTTGCAGACCAAAATTGTTGATGGACAAGAAAATCCACCCGCTATTATTTCTGCGGCCAAATTATATGAAGTGCAGAAATATTGCTCCCTCACCAATCACATGTGGGATGGATGGTGGTTCCTCGTCAATCGTAAGGCTTGGGAGAGTGTCCCGAATGACGTGCGCGATATTGTTTCAGAAAGCATCAATGCCCATGCATTGTTGGAACGCGAAGAAGTCGCCCGTCAAAACACGGCTCTCAAATCCGATTTGGCCGCGAAGGGTTTAATCTTCAACGAGGTCAATCAAGCTCCATTCCGGGAAACATTGCGCCAAGCTGGTTTTTATACTGAATGGCAAAACAAATTCGGCCCCGAAGCTTGGGCCCTGCTTGAAGACTATACAGGGAAACTCGCCTGATAACGCCACTATCAACCGGCTTTCCTGCACGCATGGAAAGCCGGATACGGCAAGCCTGTTGTTTTGCTGTCCATTGAGGATGCCTGTGCTGGCTTTGGGCGGCAGCGCGTGTTTTGGATGGGGCATAGAATGTAACGACTCTTTGCATCGGATCGCTCAACAGGTTAAGGGCGGCGTCATTGAAAATTGCGGCCATTGGATTTCTTAAGAGCAAGCAAGCAATCTCACGCAACAGCTGCTTGATTTTTTTAACCGCTAGGGCATGCTCACACCCTTAAAGGGGTCATCGCATGCAAAGCATCTGGCTTGAAGTTGCATTGAATGGGCCATGGGGACAGAGCCGACAACCTCTGATGCCCATTCGTGTCCAAGACATTATTGATCAAGGCATTGCCTGTGCCCAAGAAGGGGCAGGCATTATCCATGTCCATGCCTATGATGAACAGACCGGCCAACAAAAAGATGACTGGCAGATCTATGCTCGGATTATCGAGGGTATTGGCCACAGCTGCGATGCTTTGGTCTATCCAACCATTCCACTGGCGGGTTCAGACTTTGCCGTGCAACATGCCGCGACACGCTTTGCCCATGTGCATGAATTAGCCAAGCGCGGATTGATTGAAATGACGGTGCTGGATCCCGGCTCGGTAAATTTCATTCGCTATGATCAACTCCATGCACTCTCTCAAGGCTTCATCTATATGAACCCGCTTACTGATATTGAGCAGGGCATGGCCATTGCCCATCACTATCAGCTTGTGCCGGGCTATGCGATTTATGAACCCGGCTTCACACGTTTGGGTGCAGCCTTAGCGCGCCATGTCGGGCTAAAGACCAAACCAATTTATCGGTTTATGTTTTCAGATGAATTTGCTTGGGGCTATCCGCCCACGATCCAAGGCCTTGAGGCGCATCTCGCGCAATATGCATTACAAGACTGTGCGGCTTATTGGATGATTGCTGGATTAGGGGTGGATATCAGACCATTGATTGCGGCAGCTGTGCAAAGAGGCGGGCATGTGCGGGTGGGATTGGAAGATGCACCCTGGGGAACCAGCATCGATAATATAGGCTGGACACGACAGGCATGCGCCTTGATCCGCCAACACGACGCCGAACTCGCCACGCCATCCGCTATCCGTCAGGCTTTGAGGCAAGGCCTCACTTTATAAACAAACCGTATCAGGAGGCCCACATGCCAATTCCCGGTTTTAGTCATGGTGTTTTCACCCGCGATGATCTCTCCATTGCCTATGAACAAGGGGGATCTGGCCCTGCTGTTTTATTGCTGCATGGCTATCCACAAAACCGCCAGATGTGGATGAAAGTCGCGCCCGAACTGGCTAAATCCTATACGGTGATCTGTGCAGATTTACGCGGCTATGGACAATCAAGCAAACCAGCCTGCCTGCCCGATCACAGCAATTATACGTTTCGATGTTTTGCTGAGGATCAATATCTGCTGATGCGCCATTTGGGCTTTGAGCAGTTTCATGTCATCGGCCATGATCGAGGCGGACGGACGGCGCATCGTATGGCGCTGGACCAACCGGATGCGCTCCTGAGTCTGACGGTGATGGATATTGTCCCCACACATACCATGTTTCATGAGGGGGATTATCGCGTCGCCAAAACCTATTGGCATTGGTATTTTTTACAACAACCCGCCCCATTCCCTGAGCGATTGATTGGCCAAGATCCCGATTATTTTTTTGAAACCTGCTTACTGGGATGGGGATCAAGCACATTGGCCGATTATGATCCGGTCATGTTGGACGCCTATCGACAAGCTTGGCGCGATCCGGCCATGATTCATGGATCCTGCTCGGATTATCGCGCCGCGGCCAGTCTCGATCTGGTTCATGATGCGGCGGATCTTGATCGTCACGTGACCTGCCCTACCCTTGTCCTTTACGGCGAAAAAGGGGCGATGACAGAATTTTTTGATATTCCGGCTACATGGCGTCAACGCTCCGCGGATCTGCGTGCCCAAGCCATGCCGGGTGGACATTTTTTTATTGATCAGCATCCTATTGAAACCACACAGGCGCTGTTGCACTTTCTCAAGGGTCTTTCATAAAATTAAGGCTCGCATAAAATAAAGGTTCGATCCGTTGATCTGCACCGCATACAAAACTGCTTTAAAGATTTCATCCTGATCCCGTCCCCTTGCATACAAGAAAGAAGAGCCTCCCATGACTCACGCTCCACATACACCCATTGATCCCGCTTTATTGGCACGTTGGAAAAAAATTCCCGTTGCTGTTGCCGTAGATTTATTATCACCCGCCTATCAGATTGATCCAGCCATTCGGCCCATCTGCCCGCCCGGACACCAACCTTTGTTATTTGGTCGGGCTGTGACGGCTCGCTGCACACCCCCTGATTTTGGATCGGTGTTGCAAGCGTTACGCTTCATGCAGGCGGGGGATGTGTTGGTGATTGACGGACAAGGCGATCGGGTCACGGCGCTGATTGGCGATGTCTTGGGTGGCTATCTGGTTAAGATCGGTGCAGCCGGCATTGTCTGTGAGGGGGCAGTGCGTGATGTTGGCACATTGGCCAAATTTCAAACCCTACCTGTCTTTACCCGCCATGTGACACCGCGCGGCCCAAAAGGGGCTGCGACCAAAGTGGTCAATGACCCTGTGACCATTGGGGGATGTAGCGTGCGTGCAGGCGATCTGATCATCGGCGATGATGACGGATTAATTGCAATTCCGGTTGCGGCCTTAGCCGAAGGGATTGAACGCTGCGAAGAAAAATTACGGCTTGAAGAGGCATGGAACAAACGTGTGCAATCAGGTGAGCCGATTGAAACGATTTTCAATCTTGGCTGATAAGACGCGTGTCTGACGCACGCAGGTGTCTTAGTCGATCAGGCACCTGCTGTTTCTCTTGCTTGTGATCTCTTGCTTGTGATCTCTTGCTTGTGATCTCTTGCTTGTGATGATCCATGCTCAATGCTTGCCAGTAAAAAAGCGGTCAATTTCGGCGGCCGCTTGATCGGGATTTTCACGATGCGGAAAATGCCCCACCTCTTCAAATGGCGCCAAATCAAGATCAGCAAAAGTTTCTCCCAACCGATCCGTCCATTCATAGGGGAAAAGAGGATCATGACGTGACCAGCGCACACAGGTCGGCACGGTAATGGGCGGCAAAGGTGCAGCCTCCCCTGTCATCATCGCCACACGGCCCGCATGGCTGGCAATATAATGACGAAATCCACCCTGCAAATTTCCAGGCTGCATAAAATTATCAATGAATTGATCAAACACCGGATCAAACGCCTGTTTTTGATAAGACCAATGGCGCAGGAAATGGCCAATATAGGCTTCGCAGCTAGCCCGTGATGCGCCAACCAGAGAAACAGCCAAGGGCATTTGATTAAAGGATTGATACCAGATTTCTTTCAACCGATCGGGCGTGCCCATTCGCGCCCCGATTCCCGGATAAACAAAATTAAACAACAACAGGCCAAATAAATGATCCGGCACCAACCGCGCCAGACTTTGTATAACCGCGCCGCCCACATCATGGCCAATCACGCCATAGCGCGCATGGCCCAGCGTCTGCATCAAGGCTGCCATATCGGCGGCGTGATCGGGCGGCCCAAAGTCACCGCTTGGTTTATCACTTTGACCAAAGCCGCGCAGATCAGGTGCAATCACCTGAAACCGATCCGCCAAACGTTGCAACACCGGTTCCCATGTTAACCAGAATTCTGGCCATCCATGTAAAAATAAAAGCGCCGGCCCTGCGCCAGCCGTTACTACATGCAAGGATGCATCCCGCACTTTAACCGTATGATGGGTGAGTGTTGCCATGATCGCGCGCCCTTTATGAGTGCCTTGAATTTACGCTTCGCCGAGCCTACAGCGCGCACAACATGCCACACAAGGGCGCCTTGTGCTGTCGCTAAAAATCATGGCTCCCATGCCTAGAGACTCGGGCCTAGAGATTCGGGCCTAGAGATTCGGTGTGAGAGATTCTGGACGAGACTTGATCATCCGCCTTGATCTTAAACGCCGCCCATCTTGCACAACAAAGCCCATTCCGCCTCTGTCACGGGTTGGACCGACAGACGCATTGAGGTGACCAGCGCCATCTGCGCGAGCGCCGGTGTCGCTTTAATCTGCGCCAGCGAGATGGGGGTCTTAAAAGGTTTAACCGCTTTAAGATCGACAACCACCCACGGGGCTGGCTGCTCGGCCGTTGGATCGGGATAGGCCTCACGAATGACCTCGACGATCCCAACAATTTCTTTGCCCTCATTGGAATGATAAAAAAATCCGCGCTCACCTTTTTTCATTGCCATCAGATTTTTCTTGGCAAGATGATTGCGCACACCATCCCACAGCGTGCCCTTGGCACCCGCCTCGACCTGTTGCTGCCAGGACCATTTGAACGGTTCTGATTTATATAACCAATAGGCCATGGCCGTTCCTCCTTTATCTGTTTTCGTTGGGGCGTGAACTCTCTTCACACCCACCCATCCCTCACGCGCGATCCACGCGCTCATGCTCGGCTTTGATCGGACGCGTCATTAAGCGATCAACCAAAACCTCAATGCTTTCTTGCCCCGACAGCACCGCATCCACGGCTTCAGCAATCGGCATGCTGACCGACTTGGCGCGCGCCATCGACACCAACACAGAAGCGGTAAACGCCCCTTCCGCCAATTTACCACCCGATGCCTCGTCAACCGGGACACCCCGCCCCAAAGCATCGCCGAAAGCAAAATTACGCGACCGGGTCGAGGCACTGGTGAGCACCAGATCACCCAAGCCTGAAAGCCCCATCAATGTTTCACTCAATCCACCCCACGCCTGCGCAAATCGAGCCAATTCCGCAAAGCCGCGCGCGGTCAAAGCCGCCCTTGCGCTTTCGCCCAAGCCCCGCCCGGACACAATGCCCGCCGCCAAGGCCAGAACATTTTTGGCCGCACCGCCAATTTCAACGCCCCGCCGATCCGCCGAATGATAAAGCCGAAAGCGTGACGACGATAAATGATGCGCCCAACTGCGCGCCAGCTCTTCTTGTTCGGCGGCCAAGACAACCGCTGTCGGCAATCCACGTCCGACATCTTCGGCAAAACTCGGTCCCGACAAAATCATCACCGGATGCTGGGCTGCACTTTGACTGATCGGATCAGACAAAAAACGTCCGGTTGCGCGATCCAATCCTTTGGCGCAGACAATCAACGGGATCGCGCGGGGTAATAAAGGCACCAAGTGCTGTGTCATCGCAACAGTTTGCTGCGCCGGCACAACCAGCATGACAGCGTCCGTCCCTTCAACAGCCTGCGCCAAATCCGGTTCGGGATGCACCTGCGGCTGCACCATCACGCCAGGCAAGCGTCGCTCATTGCGCCGTGTCCGCGCCATCTCGCGGATATGGGCTTGATCGCGTCCCCACAGCCTGACCTGACATCCCGCCAGCGCCGCCGCATTGGCAAGAGCGGTTCCCCAAGCCCCCGCACCGATGACAGTGACGTGTTTTGTCATGCCCCTCTCTCCTGAGCGTTCGAGGAACTGTTCGAATGACCGTTCAAAGACAGTCCCCGGCGCGCGGTCAGCGGCCAACGCGGGCGCGGCGCTGCATCCAGTGCGTCAGACTGACCAAGCCGCAACCGTTCCAATCCTGCCCATGCAATCATGGCCCCATTATCCGTACATAAAATTGGCGGAGGGGCGACCAGAGGCAAGCCATGTTCATGTGCCAAGCGCTCCAAGGAACGACGGATCGATTTATTGGCGGCCACACCGCCCGCAACAACCAAGGCATTAGGCTGCCCAACCCCTGTGCGAAACATGCCAAGCGCTGCGCGGGTTCGATCCACCACCACATCCAGAATCGCCGCTTGGAAACTCGCGCATAAATCTGCCACGTCGGTTTTGCGCAGAGGCGCAATGCGCTCCGCCTCCAAGCGCACCGCCGTTTTCAAACCCGAAAGCGAAAAATCAGCATTTTTCCGTCCCAACATCGGACGCGGAAATGCAAAACGTTCCGGATTGCCCCAATCGGCTTGCTGTTCAACCGCCGGCCCACCCGGATAGGGCAAGCCAAGCATTTTTGCGGTTTTGTCAAAAGCCTCCCCAAGCGCATCATCAATCGTGCCGCCTAGCCGCCAATAATCTTGCACGCCGCGCACCGCGACCAATTGGCTATGCCCCCCCGAAGCCAGCAAGAGCAAATAGGGAAAGGCTAAATCCTCAACCAGACGCGGCGACAGCGCATGCGCCTCCAGATGATTGACCGCAACAAAGGGCTTGTTCGCGGCCAAAGCCAGGGTTTTTCCTGCCGTCAATCCGACAATCACCCCGCCAATCAGCCCCGGACCCGCTGCTGCGGCCACCGCATCGATCTGGTCCAATCGCAATCCGGCTTGTTGAAGCGCCGCCGCCACCTGTCCGTCAAGCGCCACCACATGCGCCCGGGCGGCAATTTCTGGCACCACGCCTCCATAAGGCGCGTGCTCTTTGATCTGGCTTAAGATGCAATTGGACAAAATTTCAGGCCGCCCCCCTGTCCGCAACCGCACCACAGCCGCGGCGGTTTCATCACAGGTCGTTTCGATTCCCAGAACGATCATCTTTTGCGCCTCTTTGCCAGTTGCGGCCCTCACACCCGAAACAAGGGGCCAAAACACTTGCATGGTCCGGCGCTTTTCCTATAAGCCACAACCAGAAATTGGCAAGACACAGCTGGGCGGCGCAGCTGTTCTTATGGACCAGCCGAGGATGAGAACCCATCATGTCACAGTTTTCCATCGGCACCCGCGGCAGCCCCCTCGCTCTCTGGCAAGCCCATGAAGTCCAACGCCTTTTATGCCAAAGCCTGGGTCTGGATGTGGCCGCAGCCCCGCTCAACATCATCCGCACATCCGGTGACAAGATCCAAGATCGCGCCTTGGCTGAGGCCGGAGGCAAAGGCCTCTTCACCAAGGAAATTGATGAGGCGCAATTTGACGGACGGGCGCGTTTGGCCGTCCATTCTGCCAAGGATTTGCCGACCCGTTTGCCGGACGGGCTGATCATTGGCGGATTTTTACCGCGTGCCGCCGTGCAAGATGCCTTAATCAGCCGCCATGGGGGAGGCCTTGAGGCGCTGCCGATCGGGGCACGGATCGGCACGGCCAGCTTGCGCCGCCAAGCCCTTCTCAAACGATTACGGCCCGATCTGCAAACCGATTTGCTGCGCGGCAATGTCGAAACCCGCCTGCGCGCAATCAGCGAGGGGCGTTTTGACGCAACTTTATTGGCCCGCGCAGGTCTTGATCGATTAGGGCTCGCCCATCATGCTACCGCTATTTTGGATGAAACACATTTTCCGCCTGCGCCCGGCCAAGGCGCGATTGCGATCACGATCCGGGCTGACGACCCCGACGCCGTCCAAGCGGTTGCCGCCATTGCCTGCCCCGCAACCGGATTTGCTTTGAACGCCGAACGGGCATTTCTGGACTGTCTGGACGGTTCCTGCCGCACGCCTATTGCCGGATATGCGCGTCTTGTCGAGGATCAGTTGGAATTTTCAGGGCTGTTGCTCAGTCCCGATGGGCAGCACAGCTGTGCCCGTCAGACCCGTGGCCCCGTCGACCAGGCCGAAGCTTTGGGGCGTCAGGCCGGGTTAGAGATCATCGCAGCCGCGCCCGCTTTGCTGCCGTCCGCTCCGACCCAAGCGACCTCTTAAGCCCATGCGGCAGGTTTTGATCACCCGCAATCGCCCCGATGCCGAAGCAACGGCTCAACGGGTCAGAGCCTACGGGTTTGAACCGATCATCGCCCCCTTATTTGATTACAAAGCCTGCCCTGTTCTCTGGCCCGCCCCCCCTTATGACGGTGCCATGGCCACCAGCCGACAGGCGCTGCTATTACTGCCCGAGGCTGAACGGACGAGATTGCAGCCGCTGCCGCTTTTTGTCGTTGGACCCGCCACCGCGGCGACGGCACAAGCGCTCGGGTTTCAGGATATTCGACAGGGCGCAGGCGATGCCACAGCCCTTGCTGAACTGGTGCTCAAGAACGCAACGGATCGGACCCATTTATTGTTTCTGACCGGCGATCCGCATCGTCCCGAGCTTGAAGCAGCCTTAAAAGAACGCATCCGCCTATCCGTGATCCCGCTCTATAAAAGCCATGTGCGCGCTGATTTTCCTGCCGAAGCCCTCGCCTGTTTGACGGATCCGCATCCGATCTGGCTGCATTTTTCGCTACAATCCGCAGACCATGCGGTGCGATTGCTGAACCAAACCACCCAAGCGGGACTGCTTCAAAAAGCCTGCCATATCGCTCTTTCACCGGCCATTTGCGCCCATTTATTACAATTAGGAGCCCTTGACTGTCGGGCTGCCGCCAAACCGGATCTCGAATCCATGCTCACCTGTTTGCAGCAAAAGAAATGAGATCTGACCCTATTATGGAGCGTGCTT
>CAWUMW010000043.1:0-13119 GCA_963923415.1 uncultured Hyphomicrobiales bacterium
CCAGCACCACATCCAGCAGGCAGGCCGTGCTGTCGGGGGCTTCTTGGGCCACGGCACCGATTTTCATGTGCCGACCCAACGTGAGCGTACCGCTTTCCCCAGCCAATTCCCCGAGAATCATCCTGAAAAGGGTGGTTTTTCCGGTTCCGTTGCGTCCGACAAAGCCCACGCGGCCTTGCGGCGGCAGGGCAATGGTCGCCGAATCGAACAAAATCCGGTCGCCCAGACGGTAAGTAAGGTCATTGATATGCAGCATTGGGCCTGTTTGCAGGATCCTAGGCCATCATGCAAGGCAAGGAATGTATTTTTTGCGGGGGCGGATCCGTCTCTGGGCTTGATCCTTGGGCGCTGACAGCGTATCTGGAGACCTGTCCGGCGATAAATCGGGGTATAGCGCAGTCTGGTAGCGCATCTGCTTTGGGAGCAGAGGGTCGTGGGTTCAAATCCTACTGCCCCGACCATCCGCCGGATCTGATCTTCGCGCAGAGCTTCAAGCATGTGAGGGGATCGGCGGTTTTTTGTGGCCGGAAATACGTTCTTTTGAGAGAAGCAAGCTTTTTATCGGAAGCAGGCCTTTTGTCGGAAGCAAGCCTTTTGTCGGAAGCAAGCCTAATAACGGAAGTATCACGCCCATGACGGCTCGAATTACTCGCCCCGCACGCACCGCCATGCAGTCTGGCACGGCCAAGACGCATCGTTGGTTGCTTGAATTCGTTCCTGAAAAGCCGCGCGCTGCGGATCCGCTGATGGGCTGGACATCCTCGTCCGAGACCCTGACCCAAGTGAAATTGTGGTTTGACAGTCGCGAGGAGGCTGAGGCCTATGCCCGCGCGCATGGTCTGGCATTTAGCGTCGAGGAGCCGCGGGAGGCTGTTCGGCACACGGTTTCTTATTCGGATAATTTCAAACATAATCGTATCGGCCAGTGGACCCATTGAGTCTGCGGGCACTGGTGTCGTTGCGGCATCGGTGCGGGGAGTGCTTCCCCTCTCTGGCACAAGGCCCCTTAGCTCAGCTGGACAGAGCAACGGATTTCTACTCCGTCGGTCGGGAGTTCGAATCTCTCAGGGGTCGCCAGTCCATAAGCGTCAGGACAAAGGGTGATGCGGAGATGTTTTGGTGACCAATCAGCAACAGCAGCTCGGTTTTGCACAGCGTGTCTTTGAGCGCATTGATCACAGCCATGCGGTTGCGCTGGGACTGCTGCTGATCTTGGGATGTGCGCTGTTTCTTCCCGGTTTGGCCAGTTTGCAGCCCATGGATCGGGATGAACCCCGTTTCGCCCAAGCCAGTAAACAAATGCTCGAGTCGGGCGATTTCGTTGATATCCGCTTTCAGGATGAGGCCCGGCATAAAAAGCCGGTCGGGATTTATTGGTTGCAATCGGCCAGTGTGGCGCTGGCGCAAGCGGGAGGGGTAGAGGATGCCCCGCACCAGATCTGGCTCTATCGGATCCCCTCGCTGATTGGGGCGATTGTGTCGTTATTTGCAACCTATTGGACCGCTCTGGCCTTTGTCAGTCGGCGCTCCGCCTGTGTGGCGGCTCTGATCTTCGGTTCCACGCTGCTGATTGGGGTTGAGGCGCGTTTGGCGAAAACCGATGCCATGTTATGCGCTATCACTGTGGCCTGTTTGGGAGCGCTGGCGCATCTCTTTGTTGCCTCTTTGCGCGGTTCCGTCGCGCCACGGCTGTTGGGCTTGGTGTTTTGGGTCAGCTTGGGAATGAGCCTGTTGATCAAAGGGCCGATTACGCTGGCGATTGTAATCTTTGCAGCTATTGCGGGCAGCTGGGGACGCGGAACGGACTGGCTGCGCCCTTTATGGACGCTGTGGGGCCCAGCCTTGCTGCTGCTGATCATCGCGCCTTGGTTTATTGCCATTACGCTGAAAAGTGGCGGACAGTTTTTTTCTGCCTCGGTTGGTCAGGACATGTTGGGGAAAGTCGCAGGCGCACAAGAGCGCCATGGCGGCCCCCCCGGTCTTTATACACTGGTCTTTTTTGCTACCGCTTGGCCAATGGCGCCGCTGGTTTGTTTGGCATTACCCTTTGTATGGCAGGCGCGGCGCGAGGCGGTGGTGCGGTTTTTACTGGGCTGGATCGTGCCGTTTTGGATCATCCTTGAATTCGTGCCGACCAAATTGCCGCATTATGTGTTGCCGCTCTATCCTGCTTTGGCGGTTCTGGCGGTTGTGGCGGCGGAGCGCGGACAGATTGCCGTGACGGGTTGGGGGCGTGTCTTGGCGCAGGTCTGGTTGATCATTGTGCCGGTGCTGGCGGCTGTTGGGCTGGCGGGCGCAGCATGGTGGCTTGGTGATCGGGTCCCTGTGGTGTCGCTGTTGCTGTTGGCTTTATCGCTCTGGCCGGCTTTTGCGGCGGCTCAGGCTTTGGCGCGCGGCTTGATCGGACAAATGGCTTTTTTATCGGCTTTTGCCGTTTGTTTACTGGCCGTGGCGGCCTATCAAGCGGGCGCACCGGCCTTGCAGTCCATTCGCATCAGTGAGCGGATGGCGCAAGCTTTTCAATCCGTTCCGTGTCAGACAGCGCGTTGGGCCAGTACGGGCTATGCCGAACCGAGCCTAGTCTTTTTGACCCGCACGGATTTGCAGCTGGTGACGGCGGAGGGCATGGTTGAATTTTTGCAAGGCGATGGGTGCCGTGCGGGTTTTGTCGCCCAGAGTCAGGCTCCAGCTTTTGCGGCGGCTTTGCAAGCGAAAGGCCTGTCCATGAGCCCCCGGCAGGAACTTTCTGGATTTAATATCAATGGCGGCAAGCGTCTCACTCTGTCGCTTTATGTGAAGGAAGAAGGCAAGCCATGACGATGACAGCACCGCGATTTTCTGTTGTTGTGCCGGTGCGCAATGAAGAGGGCAATGTGGCCCCGCTGATCCGCGAAATCGTGTCCGCCTGCACCGCACAGGGTGCGTTTGAAATCATCTATGTCGATGACGGGTCATGGGATCAAACCTTGCCGCGCCTGAAAGATATGCGCCATGAGATCGCGCAATTGCGGGTCTTGCATCATGAGGTCTCGTGCGGACAAAGTGCTGCGGTGCGCTCGGGCATCCGCGCGGCGCGTGGGCGTCTGGTCGTGACATTGGATGGCGATGGTCAGAATGATCCAGCCTATATCCCTGCTTTGATTGATAAGCTTGATCAGGATGCCAGTTTGGGCATGGTTGCAGGGCAACGGGTTGGGCGGCGCGATACGGCGTTCAAACGCTGGCAGTCTCGGTTGGCTAATCGGGTGCGGCGTTCGGTTTTGAAAGATGATACGCGCGATACGGGCTGCGGTCTCAAAGCTTTGCGGCGGGACGTTTATTTGGCTTTGCCTTATTTTGATGCTTTGCACCGGTTTATGCCGGCGCTGGTGGTGCGGGAAGGATGGGGCGTTGCGCTGGTTGATGTGGTGGATCGTCCTCGATTGACAGGCTTATCCAATTATGGGTTTTTTGATCGGCTCTGGGTCGGGATCAAAGATTTGATTGGCGTGGCATGGCTGATCAGTCGGCGCCGGTCTGTGCCGATTGTGTCGGAGGTGTCTTGATGCTGGCCTTTTCGCATGGGCTGATTGATTATTTTTATGATGTCTTTGTGACGCGTTTTGATGTGTGGCTGGCCTTTGGGGTTGTCGCCCAATTGTTGTTTACCGCTCGGTTTGTGGTGCAATGGCTGGCTTCGGAACGCGCGGGGCGATCGGTGATCCCGGTTGCTTTTTGGATCTTGTCGATTGTCGGCGGCGGCATGACCTTGATTTATGGTTTGGTGCGGCGTGAACCGATCATCATCATGGGGCAAATTCTGGCGGTGGCTATTTATGTGCGCAATCTGATGTTAATTTTCCGCAAGCCCACAGCCTCAGACGAGCAAGCTTGATTATGCGCGCAGACTTTACATTGAACGGGCCCGCTCTATGAAGCCCCTTCAAGATTTTGATTATACGCAAGCGACACAAGCGCAGATGTTAGCGCAGGCTGAAGCACTGCTCACGGCCGCTGTGACCAATCGCCATATGGCGTTTCATACCCCTGTTCTGATTACCTCAGGGCAGGATGGCTGGCCTGAAGGGCGCACGGTTGTGTTGCGTTCGTTTGATGCGTCGACGCGTCGGTTGCGGTGTCATGTTGATCATCGTTCGGCCAAGGTGGCAGCAATTGCACGTGATCCGCGCATCGGTTGGGTTTTTTATGATCCGGCTTTGAAATGGCAGATCAGGCTCTGGGCGCGGGCCGCGCTTCATCACATAGATCAGGTTGCACAGGCCGCATGGCAAGACTCACAACGGATGAGCCGGATTTGTTATGGGACGGAGCCAGCGCCGGGGTCTGTGATTGAGCATGGGGATGGTTTTGCTCTGCCGCAAACGGATCAGCACATTGCGCGCGGTGAGAATAATTTTGTCGCGCTCCTCACTCAATATCACCGATTAGAAGCCTTGTGGCTGGGCCATAAAGGGCACCGCCGCTTGCGGTGCACATGGCAGAGCTGTGACGATGGCGCAGGTTCTGAGCAGGCGGGGGCGCACCCGCCAGTGATGGAATGGCTCGCCCCCTAAGGCCTTTAGCCTATTGCCCGCAACCGGGCAAAGGCCGCATCCAGTTCACGTTGCAGATCAGCAACATCCTCGTGACCGATTTGCAAGCGTAAGGCCGGGCCGCCCGGCGCCCATTGCGTGGCCGTGCGATAGGTCTTGCAATCGAAGGGCACGATCAGGCTTTCATAACCGCCCCATGAATAGCCCATGCCAAACAGTTCTAACCCATCCAGCATGGCCGCCACCGCTTTTTCTGAATAGGGGTGCAACACCACAGAGAACAAACCCGATGATCCTGAGAAATAGCGTTTCCATGTCTCATGTCCCGGGCAATCGCTGAAGGCAGGATGCAGAACTTTCGCGACTTCAGCACGGCTCTTCATCCAATGGGCCATTGCGAGCGCTTGTTGTTCGGCATGTTTTAAGCGCAAATGCATGGTGCGCAGTCCCCGCAAGGCCAGAAACATATCTTCGGGGCCCGCACACATAGCAAACAGATCATAGGTGTCACGCAGCGCTTTCCAATGGCTGTCATTGGCGGTCACCATGCCCAACAGCAAATCGGAATGTCCGCCAAGATATTTGGTGCCCGCTTCAATCGCCAAATCAACACCATGGGCATGGGGTGGAAATAGCAATGGGGTCGCCCATGTATTATCCATGATCACGCTGATCCCCTTTTTATGGGCTTCAGCGGCAATCGCTGGGACATCCTGCACTTCAAAACTTTGTGATCCGGGGCTTTCCGTAAAGACAACACGCGTGTTGGCTTGAAATAAGCTTGAAATGCCAGCACCAATCATCGGGTCAAAATAGCTGATCTCAACCCCAAACCGTTTGAGAAAATCCTCGGCAAAGACCCGGGTTGGGCGATAAACGCTATCGGTAATCAATATATGATCGCCCGCTTTTGTGGTGGCAAGCAAAGCGAGCGCCACGGCCGCCAGTCCAGAGGGCACCGCAACAGAACCCGCGGCCCCGGATATTTCAGCCCAAGCGCTATTGAGGGCATCAGAGGTCGGGGTTCCCTTGGTGCCATAGGTGTAGCGTTGATCGCGTTTGTTAATGGCCTCGACTGATGGATATAAAACAGTGGATCCGCGATAGATGGGCGTGTTGATAAATCCGAATTGCTCATCGGGATTGCGACCCGCATGCGCTAATTTCGTCGTGATCCCATAATCTGTATTGTGTGTTTTCGATTGTGACATTGATGAAAATCCCCTTGATTTCATCATCCATTTCAAATCATTCCGCAGGTCAAGGTCAATGCAGAGGGCGTATCTTTCTTCGGTTCTTTGTTATTGTTGCTTATTTTTTCATCCTTTTAACACTTTTCGCGGGGCAGCCCTGCTTTAAATGCTTGACCTTAAGCTTAAAGTTCAATGAAATAGCCGTTCTGTGGCTCCGCATGACGAGGGGCTATGATTTGACCAAAGGGGAGAATGATATGAAGAAATGGGTCGCTGCCGCTGCATTTGTGACGGGAAGCCTGTTGGCTACGGCTATGGCCGGTGCTGCTACATTGGATACTGTTAAGCAAAAGGGTCAGGTCGTTTGCGGCCATGGTCAGGGTCTTGCCGGATTCGGCATGCCGGATGCCCAAGGCAATTGGAAAGGGTTGGACACGGATGTGTGCCGCGCCATGGCTGCGGCGATCTTCAATGATCCAAGCAAAGTTAAAATCGTTTCTCTGACCGCAAAGGATCGGTTCACGGCCTTGCAATCGGGTGAAATTGACGTCTTGTCACGCAACACAACATGGACCTTGTCACGCGAAGCCTCATTGGGTCTCGAATTTGCCGGGATCAATTATTATGACGGTCAAGGCTTTATGGTGCGCAAGAGCCTCAATCTGAAATCAGCCAAAGAATTGGGCGGCGCTTCTGTCTGCGTGCAGCAAGGCACCACCACCGAATTGAATCTGGCCGATTTTTTCCGGGCTAATAAGCTTGAATTGAAGTCTGTGACCTTCGCCACCAATGACGAAACCACCAAGGCTTATGATGCGGGCCGTTGCGACGCGCTGACAACCGATGCATCGGGCCTCTATTCAGAGCGTCTGCGTCTGGCGAAACCCGATGACCATATCGTTCTGCCCGATATCATTTCTAAAGAGCCGCTAGGCCCATCGGTTCGTAAAGGCGATGATCAATGGCTCGATATTGTTAAATGGACTTTGTTTGTTATGATTACTGCTGAGGAACTCGGCGTTACTCAAGGCAATGTCGATCAAATGTTGAAGTCTGAAAACCCTGAAATCAAACGGTTGTTGGGTACTGAAGGTAAGTTTGGTGAGTCCCTTGGCTTAACTAATGATTGGGGATATCGGATTATTAAACATGTTGGCAATTATGGCGAGAGCTTTGAGCGCAATGTTGGTGCCGGGTCTCCACTCAAAATTTCCCGTGGCTTGAATGCCTTGTGGAATAAGGGTGGCCTGCAATACGCACCTCCGATCCGCTAAATTTTTTGAAAGGCGCAGTTTAAGGACTGCGCCTTTCATTTTGGCTGGAATGTTTTTTATTTATTTATTTTTCTGTTTCCGGCAACACAAGTGATGCATGATGAATGATGATCCGCGCATGATGGCAGGCGATGACGCGCCGAAAGTGTCAGTCTGGCGTGACCCTCGGTGGCGAGGTTATGGATTTCAGGCTCTGCTCGTAGGGATCGTCGTTTTTCTGACGAGTTCTGCTATTCACAATGCGGCTGAAAATCTTAAACGACAGAAAATTGCCTCTGGCTTTGGCTTTTGGGACACCAATGCGGGGTTCCCGATCAGTTTTTCAATTCAATATTATTCCGAAGCGACCAGCTCTTATGGCGATGCGTTTTGGGTCGGACTTGTCAATACGCTTTTGGTGGCCGGGATCGGCATTGTTCTCGCAACAGTGTTGGGCTTTACGATTGGTTTGGCGCGGCTGTCCAAAAATATCTTGGTGGCCTTTTTGGCCCGGTGGTATGTCGAATTTATGCGCAACATGCCTTTGCTGCTGCAATTGTTCTTTTGGTACAATGCGGTGCTGAAGGCCTTGCCGGGTGTGCGGGACAGTTTGGTTCTGCCTTTGCATGTTTATCTCAACAATCGGGGCTTAACGATCCCCAAGCCGCAGGCGGGCCCCGAAATGGATTGGGTCTATGCCAGTCTGTTGGCGGGTTTTATCTGCAGCCTGATCTACCGTTCCTATGCCCGCAAGCAACAAGAAACAACAGGCCAGATCGCGCCGGTTGGATGGGTGTCGTTGCTGTTGGTTGTTGCTTTGCCGGTTGTGGTTTTTGTTGGGGCCGGATCGCCCATTTCATTTGAACTGCCGCAAGCGGGTCGGTTTAATATTGTCGGTGGCATGGTGTTGCAGCCGGAATTTTTGGCTCTCCTGTTTGGTCTCACGCTTTATACCGCGGGCTATATTGCGGAGGTGGTGCGGGCTGGGGTTTTGGCGGTCTCGCGGGGGCAAAGTGAAGCTGCTTTTGCTTTGGGCCTGCAACCCGATATTACCAATCGTCTGATTGTCATTCCGCAAGCCATGCGGGTGATCATTCCACCGCTCACCAGTAATTATCTCAACCTCACCAAAAACTCATCTTTGGCTGTGTTTGTTGGTTATCCTGATCTTGCCAATGTGTTTACGGGAACGGTCCTGAATCAGACCGGACAAGCCATAGAGGTCATCAGCATTACTATGCTCGTTTATCTGACGATCAGCCTGACCACATCAGCCTTTATGAATTGGTACAACAAACGCGTCGCACTGGTGGAGAGATAACAGCATGCAAAGCAATGGCCATGCTATTTTGTCACAAGCGGTCGATGAGGATGGACGTTTGGTTCAGCCCTATGTGCGATCTGAGTCTCTAGAGGCTTTGCCGCCCCCGTCCTCCCTCGTGGGGCCCGTGGCATGGTTGCGGGAGCATTTGTTTGGGGGGGCGTTTAATACGCTGGCAACCCTTTTGATCGTGTTGACTTTATATTGGCTTGTCCCGCCTTTCGTTGATTACATCTGGTTGGATGCCGTGTTTGTCGGCAAAGATCGGGAGGCCTGCATTTTCAATGAGGCGCATCCTGTGGTCGGCGCATGCTGGGCCTTTGTGCGGGATCGGTTTTCGTTTTTTATCTATGGATCATATCCGGTCGCCGAGCGCTGGCGGGTTGATATTTTCTTTGTCATTCTTGCCATCAGCATTATTTGGATGATGCGGTTGTCTCTGCCGCGTCGCGGCTTGGGTGCCATCTTCTCTTTCGTGATTGCCCCGATTGTCTCTTACTTTTTGTTGTCAGGGTCTGATGCATTGGGCTTGCCGGTTGTCACCACCAATTTGTGGGGTGGCTTGATGGTCACGGTGGTGGTGTCGTGTGTTGGGATCGTTTTTTCTTTGCCGATTGGCATTTTGCTGGCCTTGGGGCGGCGCTCGACCATGCCGGCGGTCCAGTTGTTTTGTGTTGCCTTTATTGAGTTTGTTCGAGGCGTGCCGCTGATTACCGTGTTGTTTATGGCCAGCGTCATGTTGCCTTTGTTTGTGCCGCGTGAATTTGAGCCAGACAAATTATTGCGGGCTTTGGTTGGGGTGGCGATGTTTGCCTCTGCTTATATGGCGGAGGTGGTGCGCGCTGGCCTGCAAGCCTTACCTAAGGGGCAATATGAAGGGGCGATGGCTTTGGGCTTGGGCTATGGTCAAATGATGCGGCTGATTATTTTGCCGCAGGCTTTGAAGGTCACCATTCCCAATATTGTCAGCACCACAATCGGTCTGTTCAAAGATACGACGCTGGTGGTGATTGTCGGTATTTTTGATTTTCTACGGACCATCGAAACAGCCCGCATCGATCCGATTTGGGCGGCTCCAACAGTCAGCAGCACGGGCTATGTGTTTGCGGCCCTGTTCTATTTCATTTTCTGCTATGCCATGTCCACCTATGCCCGCACCATTGAGGAGCGGTTGGCAGTGGCTGATAAGCGCTAAAAAGGGAATCTGTGATCATGAGTTCATCTGGATCAGCCTCGTTAAAGCCCGCCGCCATGAAAACCGACAGGGCCATTCACATGGTCAATGTGAATAAATGGTATGGCGAATTTCATGTTCTGCGCGATATCAATTTGACGATTGAAAAAGGAGAACGGGTTGTGGTGTGTGGACCGTCTGGTTCAGGCAAATCCACAATGATCCGGTGCATCAATCGGTTGGAAGAACACCAAAAGGGCCAAATCATTGTTGATGGGGTTGAGCTGACCCGCGACATCAAGCGTATTGATGAAGTCCGCCGCGAAGTGGGCATGGTGTTTCAGCATTTTAATTTGTTCCCGCATCTCACCATTTTGGAGAACTGCACTTTGGCACCGATTTGGGTGAAGAAAATGCCCAAGAAAGAGGCTGAAGATGTGGCGATGCATTATCTCAAGCGGGTGAAAATTCCTGAGCAGGCGCTCAAATATCCCGGCCAATTATCAGGTGGGCAGCAGCAACGTGTGGCGATTGCGCGTGCTTTATGCATGGCGCCTAAAATCATGTTATTTGATGAGCCCACCTCAGCCCTTGATCCGGAAATGGTCAAAGAGGTTTTGGACACGATGGTCAGTCTGGCCGAAGAAGGCATGACGATGATTTGCGTAACCCATGAAATGGGCTTTGCCCGTCAGGTCGCGGATCGGGTCATTTTCATGGATATGGGACAGATTGTCGAAATGAACACGCCGGATGCGTTTTTCAAAAATCCGCAACACGAGCGCACCAAATTATTTCTCAGTCAGATTCTGCACTAAGCCAGAGTCTGCATTTAGGCAGAGGCATCACCGGTTGCCACGGGCAGAGCGGGGTCAGAGCCCCAATCGGCCCAAGAGCCGTCATAAAGCGCTTGCGCGGGCTTGCCGATTTCAGCCAGCGCCAAACTTAAAATGGCCGCTGTCACGCCCGATCCGCAGGTTGTGGCAATGGGCTTGAGCAGATCAAGGCCAGCGGCTTCAAAAGTGAGCATCACCGTATCTTTGTCTTTCAAGGCGCCGTCTTCAAGCAGACGATTGAAGGGAAGATTTTTGCTGCCCGGAATATGGCCAGAGGCAAGACCGGGGCGCGGCTCAGGCGTTTCACCGCGAAACCGATCAGCCGCCCGCGCATCAACCAGTTGCACCGTGTGATCCTCGCTCCATTGCTGGATGTCTGCGCGTGACGCAACCCCATGCGGTGCATCGGGGGTCGGATAGGTGCAGGGCGTGATATCGGGCAGCTGCGATGTCCAGGGCCTATTTTCTTTGCGCCAGCGCGGGGCGCCACCTTCTAAAACTTTGACAAAGGGATGGCCAAACGCCCGCAAAGTCCACCAGACCCGCGCAGCAGAAAAGAGCCCCAAACCATCATAGACCACTACACGGCTCTCGCGCGCTATTCCCAACGCGCCCATTGCGGTCGCGAATGCCGCCGGGCTTGGGAGCATATGCGGTAACGAGGAGCTGTGGTCAGACACCGCATCAAGATCAAAGCGGCGCGCATGCGGAAGGTGCCCCTCCCGATAGTCTTGGTCTGCATCGCGTTGTTGGGCAGGCAAATACCAAGACCCATCCAGCACTACGAGGTCGGGCGCATCAAGTTGGGCTTGGACCCAATCGGGGGTAACAAAATGGCTCATGGCGGATCCTTTCAGGCAAGCGCCTCTCAGGCGGCAAGGGCAAGGCGGATACGGCGGTTTTGTTTGCCTTTTTTCTCAATGCCGGTGATGTGAACGGGTCCGATTTCACGGGTGTTGCGCACATGGGTGCCGCCGCAGGGCTGCAAGTCCAAACCGGCGATCCGGATCAACCGCACCCGACCGCTGCCCATCGGGGGCTTGACGGACATGGTCTTGACCAAGTCGGGTTTGGCCAACAACTCGTCATCGGTAATCCATTCTTGGGTGACATCGGCCTGTTGGGCAATGCGGCGCGCCAATTCTGCTTCAATGGCCTCTTTGTCCAATCCGGCGTCCGGAATATCAAAATCAAGCCGCCCTTCGCCATCGCCAATCGCGCCTCCGGTCACCGGATAGGGCAGCACCGTGGTGAGCAGATGCAAGCAGGTATGCACGCGCATGCGCAGCAATCGCAACGGCCAGTCGAGCCTTTGTTCGAGCCGTTCGCCAATCTGTGGCAAGGCAGTCTCCGCCTCCGGTATCACGGCAATCGTCTCGCGGTTTTCGCCATAAACCGTATTGATGATCGGAATAACCCGTCCATCCGCACATACAATTTGTCCACGGTCGCCCGGTTGGCCGCCCCCTGTGGGGTAAAAAATGCTACGGTCGAGGATCAGGCCCCCTGTGGGTGTAATAGCCAGCACATGGGCATCGCTCGTGCTCAAATAGGCATCGTCGCGAAACAGAAAGTCAGTTTTCATTGCATGATATCTTCAACTGAGAGCGATTTGCTTTTCATCCAGAACGGCAAAGGAAGATGCTTTTCTTCCAGAAAGGCTCGGTTAAATAATTTCGAGGCATAGCGGCTGCCGCCATCGCACAAGATGGTGACAATCGTATGGCCCGGACCTAAAAAACGCGCAAGATGCATGGCCGCAGCCACATTGATGCCTGAGGAGCCGCCCAGAAACAGCCCTTCTTTTTCTAACAGATCGAAAATCACATGCAGGGCTTCTTTATCGTCAATCTGAAAGGCGTGATCGACCTGAAAGCCTTCGAGATTGGCGGTAATCCGTCCTTGGCCAATGCCTTCGGTGATGGAATTGCCTTCCGCTTTCAGCGTGCCTGATGTGTAATAGTGATAGAGTGCTGACCCCATTGGATCGGCCAGTACGATTTTGATGCGCGGATCAAGCCGTCTTAACGCCATGCCGGTGCCAGCAAGGGTGCCGCCCGTGCCCACAGCACAAATAAAGGCATCCATTTTCCCGCTGGTTTGGGCAAAAATTTCAGGGCCGGTCGTGGTCATATGGGCGTTGCGATTGACCAGATTGTCAAATTGATTGGCCCAAATAGCACCGGCGGGATTTTCACGCGCCAGCTTTTCAGCCAGCCGTCCAGAAATTTTCACATAATTATTGGGGTCCGAATAGGGCACGGCAGGCACTTCAATCAGCTGAGCCCCCATCTGGCGCAACAGATCCTTTTTTTCCACCGACTGGGTGTCGGGGATGACAATCACGGAGCGTAGCCCCAAAGCATGCGCTACCAAAGTGAGGCCAATTCCCGTATTGCCGGCTGTGCCTTCAACAACCATGCCGCCAGTCAGTAAATTGCCGGATTTGAGCGCGTCTTTGATAATTGCCAAGGCCGCCCGGTCTTTGACGGAGCCGCCGGGATTCATAAATTCTGCTTTGCCCAAAATCGTGCAGCCAGTGGCCTCCGACGGTCCTTTCAGGCGGATCAGCGGGGTCTTGCCAATACTTTCAATCATGCCTTGATTTATCATCGGATCTTACACAGTCTGAGGATTAAGCCCCTCCAGCAGGGCTTTTCACCCCTATATGGCATAAGTGTCGGGCTTTTGTCCTGTTTCTTTTTTGTCGGCCTGCGCTTTTGCCGCTTTCACCGGATTGGGTCTGGGTTCAGTCGGTCTGCCCCTAGGTTTTGAGGGATTTAAAGGCGGATAAAGCCCGGTCTCGCCCC
>CAWUMW010000044.1:0-13027 GCA_963923415.1 uncultured Hyphomicrobiales bacterium
GGGCATTTTTCAGAGCCAACCGTTGATGCAAAATGAATGAGGTCTGACCCTAGGGGATCAACAGCAAAAACGACAGAAAGAGACTAAAATCAGGCGCTTGACGCCTCAGATGCCTTTTCCGAATAAATGTAAAGCGGACGGGCATTGCCCTCGATCACTTCAGGTGAAATGACAACCTGCTCACAGCCTTCAAGACCGGGCAAATCATACATTGTATCGAGCAAAATGCCTTCCATAATCGCCCGCAACCCGCGCGCGCCGGTTTTGCGTTCAATCGCCTTGCGGGCCACCATGCCAACTGCCTCATCCGAGAAGGTCAATTCGACATCTTCCATTTCGAATAAGCGTTGATATTGCTTGATCAAGGCGTTTTTCGGTTCTGTAAGAATCTTCTTCAGCGCGTCCTCATCGAGATCTTCCAAAGTGGCAATCACAGGCAGACGGCCAACAAATTCGGGGATCAAACCGAATTTCAACAAATCTTCAGGCTCAGTGGAGCGGAAAATAGCGCCTGTACGCCGATCATCCGGCGCTTCCACCTTCGCCGAGAAGCCGATGGATGTGCCCTTGCCACGCGAAGAAATGATTTTTTCAAGTCCAGCAAACGCACCACCGCAAATAAACAAAATATTGGTGGTATCGACTTGCAAAAATTCCTGCTGCGGATGCTTGCGCCCGCCTTGCGGTGGCACAGACGCAACAGTCCCTTCCATGATTTTCAGCAAGGCCTGCTGCACCCCTTCCCCGGATACGTCACGGGTAATGGAGGGATTGTCAGACTTACGGGAGATTTTGTCGATTTCGTCGATATAAACAATGCCACGCTGCGCGCGTTCGACATTGTAATCCGATGCCTGCAACAATTTCAAAATGATATTTTCGACGTCTTCACCCACATAGCCAGCTTCGGTCAGGGTGGTGGCATCGGCCATCGTGAAAGGCACGTCCAAAATGCGCGCCAAAGTTTGGGCTAGCAATGTTTTGCCCGATCCTGTCGGACCGATCAGCAAAATATTAGATTTCGCCAATTCGACATCATTATGTTTGGTTGAATGCCCCAAGCGCTTGTAATGGTTGTGCACCGCAACCGACAAAACTTTTTTCGCATGCTCCTGGCCAATGACATAATCATCAAGCACTTTGCGGATCTCTTTCGGGGTCGGCACACCATCGCGTGACTTAACCAGCGCTGACTTGCTCTCCTCACGGATAATATCCATGCACAATTCAACGCATTCATCACAGATGAACACGGTCGGACCGGCAATCAACTTGCGAACCTCATGCTGGCTTTTGCCGCAGAAGGAGCAATACAGCGTGCTCTTGGTTTCCCCGCCGCCGGACTTGCTCATGATCCAACCTCCACACCCAAGGCCAAGCCAGACCCCATGGTCTAGTGGCCGAATCCAAAATTCGAACCTGATTTCTCAGGAATGGCCCATATCGAACCACGCATAGTCGTGCTTCGCAATAGGGATTTTCATACTTTATCAGACAGCGTAAATGTTAATTTACGGTGACGATTCTCAAGAAAACCAACTTTTTCGGCAAATTCTTAAGCGGGTTTCAAATTATTAAGCGGGTTTATCGTCAGCAACCGGACGGGTTTCCATGACCTGATCAACAATGCCGAACTCTTTCGCCATCTCCGCGGTCATGAAATTATCACGCTCCAGCGCCTCTTCGATGGCTTTATAGTCTTTTCCGGTATGTTTGACATAAATTTCATTCAAACGCCGCTTCAATCCTTCCACTTCCCGGGCATGGATCAAAATATCGGTGACCTGCCCCTGATAGCCAGCGGAGGGCTGATGCACCATGATTCTGGCATTGGGAAGGGCAAAGCGTTGGCCAACCGCTCCAGCTGACAACAGCAAAGACCCCATCGAGGCGGCCTGACCGATGCACAGGGTGGAAACCGGAGGACGGATAAACTGCATGGTGTCATAAATGGCAAGGCCTGCCGTTACAACGCCACCCGGGGAATTGATATAGATCGAAATCTCTTTCTTGGGATTTTCAGCTTCCAAGAACAATAATTGCGCCACAACCAGTGAGGCCATGGTGTCTTCAACCGGACCGGTCAAGAACACAATCCGCTCGCGCAACAGCCGCGAATAGATATCAAACGCGCGTTCACCGCGATTGGATTGCTCGACCACCATGGGAACGAGCGCATTATAGGTTTCAATCGGGTCACGCATGCGTCTGTCCGTCCTTATCCGAGTCAGGGGCCATCAAGAGGCCTTAAAAATGAGCCGAGCGCAGCGTGACATCATGACAACCATCACAGGGTGACAACCATCAAGGGGTTACGACCATCACAGGCTTTCACTTGAGCCCAACGGGGCGGTGAATCACTTACCACCCTGCCGCTCTTATGGGGGAAGATAGTGTCTAGACTGAGGCGATCAAGCCTTCATTCGGCCTTCCGCACTTTTTTCTTACAAAAGTGGAAGGAATGGTGGAAAAAGAAAGGGCGCCAAAGCGCCCTTTTCAAAATGACATGACTGGAAAAACCAATCCCCGCGCCAAAATTAGTCTTTTTTGGCTTTAGCGCGGCTTTTTGGCTTTGCATCCGCATCTGCGTCTGACGCTTCAGCGGCGTCCGCATCCTTTTTAGCCGCGGCTTTCTTCGCAGGCTTCTTAGCGGATTTGGGCTTGTCCGCCGCATCATCGGCGTCCGCAGCAACCAATTCATCCCGCGACACATGTTTATCCGTGACCTTGGCCACGGTGAAAATGTGGTCCACCACCTTTTCTTCGAACAATGGTGCACGAATCTCGTTCAGCGCTTGTGGGTTCTTTTGATAATATTCCCACACCATCCGCTCTTGCCCCGGGAACTGCTGGGCCCGCGCCATCACTGCACGGCTGACATCTTCATTGGGAATAGTAATGCCAGCTTTTTCACCAATTTCAGCCAAAACGAGACCCATCCGCACCCGACGCGCAGCAATTTTGCGGAATTCTTCGCGTTGCTCGTCTTCGGTTGTTCCTTCATCTTCGAAGGACTGACCGGTTTGGGCCTGTTCGGATAATACCTGCTGCCAAACGCTTTCAAATTCTTGATCCAACAAAGTGGGCGGCAGATCGAAATCATAATCCTTATCAAGCTGATCGAGCAATTCTTTCTTGAGACGCGCCCGGGACATGCCGTTCAGCTCAGCAGAAAGGTTCTCTTTGACCCGCTCGCGCAACTGATCCAAGGATTCCAGACCAAAGGCTTTGGCCAATTCGTCATCAATGCTGGTTTCAACCGGCGCTTCAATCGCCTTGATCGTGACATGGAAAACAGCTGCCTTTCCAGCCAAATGGCTCGCACCATACTCTTCAGGGAAGCTGACATTGACGTCGCGCTCTTCACCAACTTTAGCGCCTTCGAGCTGCTCTTCAAAACCAGGAATGAACGATCCGGATCCCAGCACCAAAGGAACATCCGTTCCGCTGCCGCCTTCAAACGCCACATCATCAATTTTTCCAACAAAATCAATGGTAACACGATCATCGTGGGCGGCTTTAACCGTTTTGCCTTCTTTGGCGGCGTAGCTGCGATTTTGTTTAGCGAGATTGGAAATCATTTCATTGATTTCGGTCTCGGTCGGCTCGACGACAAGGCGAGTCAAAGCAATGTGATCGAAGGCTTTGAGTTCGATACTCGGCAGGATTTCAATCGAAACCTTGTATTCAAGATCACCGCGGGCTTCCATCGCCGCTTCAATTTTTTCTTTTTCTTCCGGGAAATCGATCTTCGGCTCCATGGCCAGCTTGAAGCCATTGTCATCAACAATTTTGCGGTTGATTTCATTGACCACGTTTTGCAGCACATCCGCCATCACCGAACGGCCATAAACACGGCGCAAATGCGCCACCGGCACCTTACCGGGACGGAAGCCGTTGATCCGGACACGATCTTTGATCGCTGCCAATTCACCCGTTAAGCGCTCGTCTAGCTCGGAAGCCGGCAATACAACCGTGAAAACGCGCTTAAGACCATCGGAGTGGGTATTGTGAACCTGCATGACGTTGCCTTCGAATCTAAAAAACCCTGAAAACGAACCCGTCGATGCGAGGACGGCTGGTGCGGGCGAAGGGAGTCGAACCCCCACGACTTGCGTCACCGGAACCTAAATCCGGCGCGTCTACCAGTTCCGCCACGCCCGCACTTCAACAGCCCGTCCGTTGACGATAGAAAACCTTCATGCCCGACCGCACGACACGCCTGCCGTTCATGAACGCGAAGCGCGCTCTATAGCATCTTGGGCACAATCTGCCACAAGAAACTTTCATAAATGACAGGAAAATACAAAAAATCCGGGAAAGCGACCAGAAACAGCCAAAAAAACCCTGAAATTCGTCATCTGCAAAGGATAGTGGTCCGGTACAGGGCGGCCAAATCCTGTAAACAAGGCTGTAACAGGTCTGGTAAATCATCGGCAATCAGATAGGCCCCGCCCCGCTCCCCGGCCAGACTATGCACATAAACCGCCATCGAGGCCGCAAAGTCTGCCCGAACGCCTTGCGCCAAAAAGGCGGCGATGATCCCCGCCAATAGATCCCCCGATCCTGCGGTGGCGAGCCAGACCGGTGCCTTGGCTTGGATGATCATGCGACCGTCTGGACTGGCGATCACCGTATCCGCCCCTTTGAGCACCACCACGCAGTTCAAAAATACCGCCGCAGCGCGCGCGCGTTCGGCTTTGCTTTCAAGCTCAAGAATGGATGTTTCAGCTTGAAACAAGCGGGCAAATTCTCCCTCATGCGGCGTGATGACACAGCCCCCCGCTAAAGCCGCAGGATGCGCGAGACAGGCTTTGAGTTTATCGGCCTCACCGGCAAAAGCGGTCAAGGCGCCTGCATCCAGCACCAATTTGCGACCAGCCTGCACAGTCTGTGCAATCATCGCCCGGATCAACGGTGTTTCATCGGGATTGATCCCCAAGCCCGGACCAATCACCACAACAGTGCGCCGTTGATCCGCAAGCAATCGCGCCCAATCTTCAAGGCCATCACAACCGCGCACCATCACCGCTTGCAAGGCACTGGCTTGAGCGCTCAGCGCTTCACGCGGACAGCTCAGCGTGACCAATCCAGCACCGCTGCGTAAAGCCGCCCGCGCCGCCAGTCGCGCCGCACCGCCTTGTTCCAGACCGCCCGCGCCAACCCAAACATGACCGCGGTTATATTTATGAGAATTTTCAGCAGGATAGGGCCAGTTTTGAAGCCATAAATCAGGAACATTGAGCGCCAAGGGACTGTTGATTTCAGACAGCACATCGGCAGCGATTCCAATATCCACGATCTTCAGCTCACCGCATTTGCCCCGCCCCGGATAGAGATAATGGCCGGGCTTCGCGCGAAAAAAACTGACCGTTAATTGTGCATGGACCGCCTCGCCCCACACCGCACCGCTTCCGCCCTCCACCCCGCTTGGCATATCAATCGCCAGAACTGGCCGTCCGGACTGGTTGAGCGCTTGAATCACTTCGGCATAAATGCCTTCAGGTGCACGCGCAAGCCCGGCCCCAAAAAGTCCATCAATCACCCAATCAAAGGCGGAAAAATCGAGCCCCTGCAAAGCCGAGACAGGCCCGCTCCACGACCGCGCCGCCGCAACCGCATCGCCGCGGCTTGGAGGCTGCGCAGCAGCCACCGTGACCGCCACGCCATATCCTTGCAAATGGCGGGCAGCCACATAGCCATCCCCGCCATTATTACCCGGTCCGCACAAAACCAGCACCCGGGACGGTTGAACCGCCCGCAGCGCATCAGCCACCGCGCGACCGGCCCGCTCCATTAAAGTGACACCCCGAACACCCCGCGCGATGGTGATCTGATCGGCCTGCGCCATGGCCGCAGGGGTTAACAATTCATACATTGCGGCTCCTACCGCCCCCGCCCAAACGGCCCGCTCCGATGATTAACTTCAGTGCATTTGCATAAATTTTAATCATATTCTGCTTAAGAGGGGGGCATTGTCTGCATTTAGAGCATGGTATTTTATTTCGAATTGTAGTTAAACCAAAATGATGCTGAAGCTCGCCATGCGCCCCTGACCAGAGGAAACGGACTCCGATGAAAAAGATTGAAGCCATCATCAAACCGTTCAAGCTCGATGACGTTAAGGAAGCCCTGCAAGATGTTGGTTTGCAAGGGATTACGGTGACTGAAGCCAAGGGGTTCGGGCGCCAAAAAGGCCATACCGAACTCTATCGTGGCGCCGAATATGTTGTTGATTTCCTGCCCAAAGTAAAAATCGAGATTGTCCTACCCGACGAGCTCGTAGAACGTGCGGTCGATGCCATTCGCAAGGCCGCCCAGACTGGACGGATCGGGGATGGCAAGATTTTTGTATCCACTGTTGAAGAGGCTATTCGTATCCGGACGGGCGAAACCGGTCTGGATGCCATCTGAGCTTCTTTGACGATCCACGCTCTCTAATCCAACCGGCTCCTGACGCAGTTGGGCGCCATTTTGCTAACGAGGAAAATTGTGATGAAGACCGCCAAGGACGTGCTGAAGTATATCAGCGACAATGATATCAAATATGTTGATTTCCGCTTCACTGATCCGCGCGGCAAATGGCAACATGTGACCTTTGACATCACCATGATCGACGAAGACATCTTCGCCGAAGGCACGATGTTTGACGGATCCTCGATTGCTGGCTGGAAAGCGATCAATGAATCCGACATGATGTTGATGCCTGATCCGTCCACCGCAACGCTTGATCCGTTCTTTGCCGCACCGACATTATCGATTGTCTGCGACGTGCTGGAACCCACCACGGGCCAACCCTATGAGCGTGATCCGCGCGGCATTGCCAAGAAGGCCGAAGCCTATCTGCAATCAACCGGAATCGGCGATACTGTCTATGTGGGTCCGGAAGCTGAATTTTTCGTCTTCGACGACGTCCGCTTCATGTCCGATCCCTATAACACCGGCTTCAAGCTCGACTCATCGGAATTGCCGATCAATGGCGATACCGAATATGAAGGCGGCAATTTAGGTCATCGCGTCGCAACCAAAGGCGGCTACTTCCCCGTCCCCCCGCAAGACTCCTGCCAAGATATGCGCGGCGAAATGCTCGCTGCAATGGCCGCTATGGGCGTGAAGGTTGAAAAGCACCATCACGAAGTGGCATCCGCACAGCACGAGCTTGGTATGAAGTTCGATACGCTGACGCATATGGGCGACCAGATGCAAATTTATAAATATGCCATTCACAATGTGGCCGCCTCTTATGGCAAAACAGCAACCTTCATGCCGAAGCCAATTTATGGTGATAACGGCTCAGGCATGCACGTCCACCAATCCATCTGGAAGGGCGGCAAGCCGATCATGGCTGGCAATAAATATGCAGATCTGTCGCAAGAATGCTTGTGGTATATCGGCGGCATCATCAAACATGCCAAAGCGCTGAATGCATTCACCAACCCCTCCACCAACAGCTACAAGCGTTTGGTGCCGGGCTATGAAGCACCTGTGTTGCTGGCTTATTCATCCCGCAACCGCTCAGCCTCTTGCCGGATTCCCTACACCAGCAATCCAAAAGCAAAGCGTGTGGAAGTTCGCTTCCCCGATCCGATGGCCAATCCCTATCTGGCCTTTGCAGCCATGTTGATGGCTGGTCTTGACGGCATCCAGAACAAAATTGATCCCGGCCCGGCTATGGATAAGGATCTTTATGATTTGCCGCCGCGCGAATTGAAAAAGATCCCAACCGTGTGCGGCTCGCTGCGTGAAGCCCTCGCCAATCTCGACAAGGACCGCGCCTTCTTGAAAGCTGGTGGCGTTTTCAATGATGACTTCATCGATTCCTATATCGAATTGAAAATGCACGATGTCATGCGTTTTGAAATGACCCCGCATCCGGTCGAATTCACAATGTATTATTCCTATTGAGACAAAGGGGCTACGGCCCCTTTTATCTCTCACCTCATGATCAAGGGCACCAGTTCATCTGGTGCCCTTTTTTAATGCGCACTTGCTAGAGTGAGAGGTCTATTTCTAGGCCGTCATGCGCAGGCCGAATAGAGTCCGGCAGTGTGGCACAAAGCGTTGCATAATCCATATCGTGATGCAGATTGGTCAGATAGGCTGCGCGCGGTTTAATACGCTCAATCCAATGCAATGCATCGGTGAGATTAAAATGCGAACTATGTTTTTGGTGACGCAATGCATCAACAATCCAAACCTGTAAATGATGTAAAGCCTTCACGCTCTGTGCCGGAATGTCATGAACATCGGGCGTATAAGCAAGATCCCCGATCCGAAAACCAAGCGCATCAATCTGGCCATGATGCACATCAAACGGATAAAAATCCAAATCCCCACCTTGTCCGGAGAGCGTCAGGGTTTCGCCTGCGGTGATCATGCAGTGATCAAAAATAGGCGGGTAATCACTGCCTGCTTGCGCATGAAACGCATAATGAAAGCGACTTAAAACACCCTGACTGGTTCTGTGATCCATATAGATCGGCAACCGTCGACGATTGCGAATAACAATGCCACGCAGATCATCAATCCCATGCAAATGATCTGCATGATCATGGGTCAGCAAGACGGCATCCAGATGATGGCAATTCACCGACAGTAATTGCTCCCGCAGATCAGGTCCTGCATCAATTAAAACCGTTGTCCGTCCACCTTGCGCCGAATGACGCTCAACCAATAAAGAACAGCGTCTGCGCCGATTACGCGGCTCGTTTGGATCGCAATCCCCCCAGCCAAATCCAACGCGCGGCACACCACCAGACGAGCCACAGCCCAAAATTGTGACTTTAACGGAACTCATGCAGGCCGCTTTGCTTTTTTGAACAGGGCAAAAAAATTATCAGTCGTTTGCTTGGCCATAGTCTCATAAGACACATGATGCACCTCAGCCAAAGTCTTGGCGGCTTCGACAACATAAGAGGGCTCATTGCGCTTGCCGCGATAGGCTTGCGGCGCCAAAAATGGCGCATCGGTTTCAACAAGCAAACGATCCAAAGGAACCGCTTTGGCAATTGCCCGCAATTCATCCGAACGCTTGAAGGTAACAATTCCTGAAAAAGAAATATGCAATCCCAGCGCCACCCCCGCTTTGGCAAGCGCGGCACCTGAGGAAAAGCAATGCAGAATACCCGGAAATGGCCCTTTAGCATGCTCATCTTGCAACACGCTGATCATATCATCATCTGCATCACGCGCATGAATGATCAAGGGCAGACCACTCAGTCGCGATGCTGCAATATGCGTTCTGAAAACTTTGAGGGCCGTCGTGCGATCAACCTTGTCATAGAAATAATCAAGACCAGCTTCCCCAATGCCAATACATTTTTGATGCGCTGATAAATCAAGCAAAGTTTGAACAGGCACATCTGGCTCTTCACCTGCTCCTAAAGGATGCGTGCCAATCGTAAACCACAAATCAGGATCGCTCTCCGCAATCGCTTGATAGGTTGCAAAGCGCGCCACACGCGTTGCAATCGTCAGCATTGTCGTAACCCCCGCGGCACGCGCCCGCGTTAAGAGAGCGTGTCTGTCTTCCTCAAGTTCTGGGAAGTCCAGATGGCAATGACTATCAACAAGCATCAGCGATCACGCTCCGCTCTCTTTGTCGTCTTCGACATAGCGCGGGAAAATAGGAGAAGGCGCGGGGAGCAAAGTTCCAGACTTCACAACCCACCCAGCTGTCACATGGGCGAAATCACGAGCCTGCCCGTCAACAGCCAAACCATCCAGCAGTCGTGCCATTGCGTTTGGCATAACGGGCTGCGCCATAATCGCGATACAGCGAAGAGTTTCCAAGGTGACCGCCAAAATCGTTGCAAAGCGCGCTTCGTCACTTTTGCGCACGATCCAAGGTTGTTCATTGGCAAAATAGCGATTGGCTTCAGCCACCACACGCCAGATTTCACCCAACATCAAATGCAGTCCAAAATTCTGCATGGCAGCGCGCGCTTTCTCCGGCAAAGCATAGGCTTGGTCTAACAGCGCTCGATCCTGCGGTTGCAGTGAACCAAATTCAGGCGCAAGCCCGGCTAAATTTTTATTCACCATCGACAAAGAGCGCTGCGCCAAATTCCCCAGATCATTAGCAAGATCGGCATTAAGCCGCGCCACAATCGCTTCATGAGAATAATTGCCGTCTTGTCCAAACGGGACTTCGCGCAAGAAAAAATACCGCAGGGGATCGACACCGTAATGATCTGCGAGCGTAAAGGGATCAATCACATTGCCGACCGACTTCGACATTTTTTCACCGCGATTGAACAAGAAGCCATGCCCAAAAACACGATGCGGCAAAGGCAGGCCCGCAGACATCAAAAAGGCAGGCCAATAAACTGCATGAAATCGCACAATGTCCTTGCCGATAATATGCACATCCGCAGGCCAATAGTGGCGGCGGGGCCCATCTTCAAGATAACCTGTCGCGGTTAGATAATTGGTCAGCGCATCAACCCACACATACATCACATGTTTGGGGTTGCCAGGAACCGGAATGCCCCAATCAAACGCAGTGCGGCTCACTGACAAATCGCGCAATCCGGATTTTACAAAACTGACAATTTCATTTTTGCGTTCTTCCGGCCCGATAAAATCAGGTTGATTGTGATAAAGCGCTAACAGGCGTTCTTCAAAGGCCGACAGCCGGAAAAAATAACTCTCTTCCTCAACCCATTCCACTGGCGTGCCTTGCGGGCCGATCCGCACGCCCTCACCCGTTACAACCGTTTCACCCTCCGCGTAATAGGCTTCATCACGCACCGAATACCAACCAGAATAGCTGGCAAGATAAATATCACCCGCCGCGACCATGCGCTCCCAAATGGCTTGCGAAGTCTGATAGTGCCGCGCTTCGGTGGTGCGAATGAAATCATCTTGCGACGCATGAAGCGCATCAGCCATCGCTCTAAAGCGAGCTGCATTCCGATCGGCCAAATCACGAACCGCGATCCCTTCTTTGGCGGCGGTTTGCAACATTTTCTGACCGTGTTCATCCGTCCCCGTCAGAAAAAAAACATCATAGCCATCAAGGCGCTTAAAACGCGCAATGGCATCGGATGCGATCAATTCATAAGCATGTCCGATATGGGGAGCGCCATTCGGATAAGAAATCGCAGTGGTAATATAAAATTGAGACCGTTCAGCCATCACATCCTCTTGGCAACATTCAGACTGCACGCAAACGACGAACAGCGGCCGCCAGATCATTGAACATATTTAAAGCCAAAGCGCGTCGATCAAGATTATAGCTTTCTGCTTCACGCACGGCCTGTTCGATCTTTTCCCATAACTCGGCGAGGGGTGCAAGGCGATGCACGCCTTCATCCGCATGCCGATCAACCTGCGCGATGATCCAATCGAGCACGGTTTCACGCATGGTTTGAAAATCGCTGCGCCCTTCTTTGCGGCCAAAGGCTTCAGACATCACCAAAACTTCACGCCGATCATAATCGGGCAATTGCTGTAAAAGATGCTCGACATGCGTGCTGACAGAGGCAAAGCGCTCATCCAGCCATTGATAGGCCCGCCGCGCAGATCCTTTGGCCCGCAAAGCCGCCTGCTGCGCTTCAGCCTCCTCCTGACCAGAGGCCATCAGCACCTTGACGATATCGGCGGTCTCTAGGCTCCTGAATGGCAAAATCTGGCAGCGGGACCGAATGGTTGGCAACAAGCGTCCCAAGCGATGCGCTACAATGAAAATCACGGCTTTGGTCGGCGGTTCTTCAATCGCTTTCAAAAGCGCATTGGCGCTGCTGCGATTGAGGTGATCCGCACTATCGACAATCAACACACGATAGCCGCCCGCCCCTGCCGTTGAGGCAAAAAACTGGATCGCAGCACGCGCATAATCAACGGTAATTTCAGTCGGTATCGTCTTTTTTTCATTCTCGGCCTGACGCCGCAGGACATGCAGATCAGGATGCGAC
Organism: uncultured Hyphomicrobiales bacterium; assembly: GCA_963923415.1. Lineage (GTDB taxonomy): Bacteria > Pseudomonadota > Alphaproteobacteria > Rhizobiales > Beijerinckiaceae > CAIYZJ01. The sequence continues at coordinate 11,919 of CAWUMW010000044.1, forward strand.
AGCGCGAGGACTTGGCGACTGATTTGGCTGTGCGGGTCTGCGACAAAGCGTCCTTGAGCTAAGGAGTTGGCTAAGGAGGCTGCCGGGTTGGGATCGAGCAGAAAGCGGGCGGCCTGATAAGCAAAGCTAGCCTTGCCCACCCCCTCCGGGCCTGTGAGAATCCAGGCATGATGCAAGCGCCCTGATTGAAAAGCTTGCAAAAATGTCGAAACCGCCGCCTCCTGCCCGAATAAAGTCTCGGTTTCGCGCGGATGCGGCACATCGGGCAAACGATCATCTGTCAAGGGATCAAGCGGCAACATCAGCGCATCCCCTTCCGGGCCTTGATGCGCTCAGACAAGATCCGCCAGACCTCTTGTTCAACCGCATCCGCCGATTGCGTGGCATCGACGATCACCCAGCGCTCCGGTTCGGATTGGGCCAACATGCGGAATTGGCCGCGCAAAGCCACATGATAGGACACAGCCTGTTGCTCAAACGGATCAACATGACCATCCCCCCGCCTGATCTGCGCCCGCTTCAAGCCTTCCGCAGCCGGCAAATCCAGCAAGAATGTCAAATCGGGACGAGTATCCCCAACCACTAAGGCTTCAACGGCGGCCAAATCCGCCGGATGAATCCGCCCGTCCAAACCTTGATAAGCGCGAGTTGAGTCTGAAAAACGATCAGACACCACCCAATCCCCACGCGACAAGGTCGGGCGGATCAATTTTTCCAGATGCTCGGCCCGCGCCGCATAAAACAACAATACTTCAGCCATCGAGGTAAAACGGCCCACGGCTGGGTCCAACAGCAAAGCGCGAATCTTTTCAGCGCCCGGCGAGCCACCCGGCTCTCGCGTCCCCACGGCTTTAATCCGCAATGTTTGCAAGCGGTTTACCAGACGGGCGACCTGAGTTGATTTGCCTGAGCCTTCTCCGCCTTCAAAGGTCACAAAAAAGCCGCGCATGCGGGCTTCAGAAAAGGCTTTCATTCGCAAAAATCCGTGTTCAGGCGGCAGCACACCAAATGACTATGCCGCCCCCCTTTGCCAAGCGCAACATGATTTCGCAACATTAATCCGCACCATCATTTCGCAAGATGGTTCAAAAGCCTGAAGGGGAGCTTGG
>CAWUMW010000045.1:0-12897 GCA_963923415.1 uncultured Hyphomicrobiales bacterium
TTCGGCACCAAATATTCCGAGCCGATGGGCGCGAAGGTGATGGGGCCGGATGGCGTGGAGCGTCCGGTGCATATGGGCTCTTATGGCATTGGCCCGTCGCGTTTGGTGGCAGCCTTGATTGAGGCTTTCCATGATGAGAACGGAATTGTCTGGCCGCAGGAAATCGCTCCTTTTCATGTGCATTTAATCAATCTCAAAGTGGGGGATCAGGCCACCGATGCGGCCTGCGAAACCCTCTTGCATGCGTTGGAATCGCGCCATTTTGATGTGCTTTATGATGATACAGATGAACGCCCGGGGGGCAAATTTGCTAAAGCGGATTTAATCGGCATGCCGTGGCAAATCATTGCGGGTCCGAAGTCTTTGGCCGATGGCAAAGTGGAAGTGAAAAAACGCAACACAGGTGAACGCCATGTGGTGTCCCTTGAAGAGGCGGTCCGTCTGGTAACCGCGTGATGATCTGATGCAAAACACTCGTCTCGACACAGAGCTTGCCGGTACGCCCGCATTTTCCGCTTTTGAGTGGATGATTGCATTTCGCTATTTGCGGGCGCGGCGCCGTGAAGGATTCATTTCGGTGATTGCCGGGTTTTCCTTTCTTGGCATCATGCTGGGCGTGGCGACGTTGATCATTGTTTTGTCGGTCATGAATGGCTTTCGTAAAGAGCTGCTCGATAAGATCGTTGGCGTGAACGGACATATTTTTGTCAGTGCGCTTGAGACGCCGCTCACTGATTTTGCGGATGTGGCGGCAAAAATCCAAACGCTTCCCGATGTCGTGCTGGCGATGCCTTTGGTGGAAGGGCAGGCGCTTGCCTCTTCGCCATCTTATGCAGGCGGGGTGCTGATCCGTGGGGTGCGGCCCAGCGATTTGCGGAACGTGGCAGTCATCTCCAAAAATATCAAAGCAGGCACCTTGGACAATTTTGATAAAGGGGAGGGCGTCGTGGTGGGCCGCCGCTTGGCGGAGCAATTGTTCTTGCGTCCCGGTGACAATCTGACACTGACTTCACCGAAAGGGGTTCAAACGCCCTTTGGCACAGCACCGCGGGTTAAATCCTATCCAATTGCGGCGATTTATGAAGTGGGCATGTCTGAATTTGACTCAGCCTTTGTCTATATGCCTTTGCAAGAAGCGCAGGCCTATTTCGGGCGAGACAAAGATGTGAGTGTGATTGAAGTCTTTTTGGGCCATCCTGATGCTGTGGATGGGGTTAAAGCTGGCATTGAACAGGCGGTCAGTCGGGCGGTGATCCTGAGTGACTGGCGGATGCGCAACCGGACCTTTTTTGGCGTGTTACAGGTCGAGCGCAATGTGATGTTTTTGATCCTCACATTGATTGTGCTGGTGGCTGCGCTCAATATTATTTCCGGTTTGATCATGCTGGTGAAAGATAAAAGCAGCGATATCGCGATCTTGAGAACGATGGGCGCGACGCGCGGGGCGATCCAGCGCATTTTCTTGATGACCGGAGCAGCCATCGGGGTGGTGGGCACCTTGGCTGGCTTGGTGTTGGGGATCGTTGTGGCCTTGAATGTGGAAACTCTGCGGGCGTTTTTCTCACGCATGACGAATACGAATTTGTTTCCAGCCGAATTTTATTTTCTCTCCCGCTTGCCCTCGCAGATCGACCCTAAAGAAGTCGTGGTGGTGGCCGCTATCGCTTTGACCTTGTCTTTGCTGGCGACGCTTTATCCGGCGCGGCGGGCGGCCAATCTCGATCCGGTTGAGGCCTTGCGCTATGAGTGAGGAGCAAACCCATCCGCCGACGCTGTATTTGCAAGAGGTCTCGCGCAGCTATGTTGATGCCGAGCGCAGCCTGTCGGTGCTACAAGGGGCCAGTTTAGCCGTATGGCCCGGTCAAACCGTGGCGCTGATTGCCCCGTCTGGCACCGGCAAATCAACCTTGCTGCATATTGCGGGTTTGCTGGAGCAGCCAGATACGGGGGATGTATGGATCGCCGGGCAGGCTTGCGCGCATTTGTCCGATGCACAGCGCACGGCCTTGCGGCGGCATGAGATTGGTTTCATCTATCAGCAGCACCGTTTGTTGCCCGAATTTACGGCGCTGGAAAATGTCGTCATCCCGCAATTGATTCACGGCTTGTCCCGCGAGGAGGCGACGCAACGCGCCACACAAATTCTCAGCTTTTTGGGACTGGCCGAACGATTGACGCATCGGCCCGCGGAATTGTCAGGCGGTGAACAGCAACGCGTTGCCATTGCCCGAGCGGTTTCCAATCGTCCGCGCTTATTGCTGGCGGATGAGCCGACCGGCAATTTGGATCCCGGAACCTCCTTTCATGTGTTTGAAACGCTGTTGGCCTTGGCGCGGATTTCTAATCTGGCGGCGGTGATAGCGACACATAATCTGGATCTCGCGGTGCGCATGGATCGACGCGTCACCCTGCGGGACGGGCGGGTGGTTGATCTACCCTGACCTGACAGCGCATCAGCGGGGCGATTTTATTCAGGACGGATTTTCAAGACGTCTTGTTTCAAGACGTCTTCATTTCTGACAGCCAGTTTCAAAGATAGCTTACTTTCATGACACTTGAGCTGTGTCGTGCGGTGAAGGGATCCAAGATCCTCCCCACCCTTCACCCCCTTCTCCCCCCCTTGGGCTGTTGGTGTGAAGCCGTCGCGCAGCGCGACGCCGCAATTAACCATAGAGGAGATTGAAGCGGGTTTGTTCTATTTTTGTTCTTGTAAAAGAGAACATTTATAGAACATAATACAGGCATCAACAAAACAGGGAGGGTGTTATGACCCGCATGATTTTAGAAGATGTCACAGAATTTGTTGGAATTGCCGCTTTCATTGCCACCATCATTGTCTGGGCGCAGGCCATCGGTCTGTGAGGCCGATGGGCTCGATTTTGGTTTAAAAGCATCCTCACGTCATCAAAGCCTGTCCTCTGGGTCTGGACCCATCGCGTCTTCCGCGGCATTGTCGGTTTGATGATTTTATGAGGTGGCGAGTCGCTGAGCCCGATGGGGCTTTACGCGCGCCTCTCTCAATTCGAACTGGATGCTTTCATGAGTCGACTCCTCCGCGCGCCCGGATTTGTGCATTTACATGTCCATTCATCCTTTTCGTTGTTGGAAGGGGCGCTGCGGATTGATGATTTAAAAAAGCTGGCGGTTAAAGACCGAATGCCCGCTTTAGCGCTCACCGATACTAATAATTTATTTGGGGCGCTCGAATTTTCTGAAAAAATGGCGAGCGCTGGGATTCAGCCCATCGCAGGCGTTGAATTGGCCGTCGATTGGCAGGAAGAGCGCGCCCCGGGGCGGCATCAAGGCGTGCCCGAAACCAAACCCACGATCGTCCTGCTGGCTGCGAATGAAGAGGGCTATGCGCGTTTGATGGAGCTGGCCTCGCGCGCTTATTTGGAAACCCCGCCGGGGGAAGGCCCGCATGTATCGCTCGAAACCTGTTTGTCCGCTCCTGAGGGGTTGATCTGTTTGACGGGGGGGCCGAAAGGGCCGCTGGATCGCGCCTTGGCACAGGGGCAAAGCGAATTGGCCTTATCGCGACTCGTGCGTCTCAAACAGGCCTTCGGGGATCGGCTCTATATTGAAGTGCAGCGTCATGATCTGCCGGAGCAACGGCGCGTTGAGCCCTTGTTGCTGGATTTGGCCTATGCGCAGGCGGTGCCTCTTGTTGCGACCAATGAGCCCTTCTTTGCCAAACCCGATGATTATCAAGCCCATGATGCCCTGTTGGCGCTGGCCGAAGGTCGCTTGGTGGCCGATGAAGATCGGCGGCGCGTTAGCTTTGAGCATTACTTTAAAACACGCGAACAAATGATTGAATTGTTTCGCGATTTACCGGAGGCAATCACCAATACGTTGGAAATTGCGTTGCGCTGTCATATGCGTCCGCGCACCCAGAAACCGATTTTGCCGCGCTTCACAGTGGCGGGAGAAGATCACGCGAGTGACGAAGCGGCGGCTTTGAGTGCCATGGCGCATCAGGGGCTTGAGGCGCGTTTGGCGGTGCATGGTCCGGCTGAGGGATTGACGGTGACCGATTATCGGGAGCGGCTGGACTTCGAACTCTCGGTGATCGCCCGCATGCAATATCCGGGTTATTTTTTGATCGTGGCGGATTTTATCCAATGGGCCAAATCACAAGGGATCCCGGTGGGACCGGGGCGCGGTTCGGGCGCGGGCTCCTTGGTGGCGTATGCAACCACGATTACCGATCTTGATCCGCTGCGCTTTGGTTTGCTGTTTGAGCGCTTTCTCAATCCCGAACGGGTGTCGATGCCGGATTTCGATATCGACTTCTGTCAGGAGCGGCGGGACGAGGTGATCCGCTATGTGCAGGAGCGCTATGGGCATGATCGTGTGGCGCAAATCATCACCTTCGGGACGTTGCAAGCCCGCGGGGTGATGCGGGATGTCGGGCGCGTGTTGCAATTGCCCTATGGGCAGGTCGACAAGCTAACCAAATTGGTGCCGCAAAATCCGGCCAATCCCGTGACGCTCGAACAGGCCATTCAGGGGGAGCCGCGCTTGCGGATGGCTGCGGAGGAGGATCCGACTGTTGCCCGTATGCTGGATATCGCCCGCAATCTGGAAGGGTTGCATCGGCATGCCTCAACCCATGCGGCGGGAATCGTGATCGGGGATCGGCCTTTGGATCAAATCGTCCCCCTTTATCGTGACCCGAAATCCGATATGCCGGTGTCGCAATTCAATATGAAATGGGTTGAGCCGGCTGGTTTGGTGAAATTCGACTTTCTCGGTCTTAAAACCCTGACCGTGATCGAGACCGCTTTGCGATTGCTCAAACAGCGACAGATCACGCTGGATATTTCTACCATTCCGCTCGATGACGCGAAAACCTATGAAATGTTAGGGCGCGGGGAAACGGTCGGGGTGTTCCAGCTGGAAAGTGCGGGCATGCGCAAGGCGCTGGCTGAAATGCGGGCTGACCGGTTTGAGGATATTATTGCGCTGGTTGCGCTCTATCGTCCGGGTCCGATGGCCAATATTCCGGTCTATTGCGCCCGTAAACTGGGGCAGGAGTCAGTTGAATATCTGCATCCGATGCTGGAACCTGTCCTGAAAGAAACCCATGGGGTGATCATCTATCAAGAACAGGTGATGCAGATTGCGCAGCTGCTGTCGGGCTATTCGCTCGGGGAAGCGGATTTGTTGCGTCGCGCGATGGGGAAGAAAATCAAGGCTGAGATGGATGCGCAACGCGAGCGCTTCGTGACCGGCGCGCTTGAAAAGGGTTTGGAGCGGGCGGCAGCGGATCAGATCTTTGATTTGCTGGCTAAATTTGCGGATTACGGCTTTAACAAAAGCCATGCGGCGGCCTATGCACTGGTGGCCTATCAGACCGCATATTTGAAAGCCAATTTTCCGGTTGAGTTTTTGGCCGCGTCCATGACGCTGGATATGTCTAACACCGATAAATTATCCGAATTTCGCCGCGAGGCGCAACGCCTCGGCATTGTGGTTGAGCCACCGTCCTTGAACCGTTCCGGGGTGGTGTTCGATGTCCATCAAATGCAGGATGAAACACTGGTCATCCGTTATGCGTTAGCGGCCATCAAAGGCGTTGGTCAGCAGGCAGTTGAAAGCCTGATTGAGAGCCGCGGCTCCCAAGCCTTCAAGGATCTTGGCGATTTGGCGCGGAGGATGAATCCCAAACAAGCCAATAAGCGCACCTTGGAAAGCTTGATTGCAGCGGGAGCGCTTGATGAGCTGGAAAAAGATCGGGCGCGTGCAACCGCGGCGGTTGAAGTTGTGCTCTCAACGGCCAATCGCACGCAAAGCGAGGCGGAAGCGGGACAGGCTGATATTTTCGGCGGTGTTGGCGCGGCGGAGCCGCTGCGGGTCCCCCCCTTCAAACAATGGACGGTGGCTGAGCGCTTGCAGCGTGAATATGAAGCCATCGGGTTTTTTCTCACTGGCCATCCGCTGGATGCTTATGGACCAATCTTGCGGCGGCTTTCGGTGCAAAAATTCAGCGACTTGTCGCGAGCTATCCGCGCCGGGGCGACCACCGGACGTGTCGCCGCGACAGTTTTGGATCGGCAGGAGCGGCGCACCAAATCCGGCAATAAGATGGGTATTCTGGCTCTTTCCGACCAAAGCGGCCATTTCGAAGCGATTATTTTTCAAGAAGGGCTGAATCACTACCGCGATCAATTGGAACCGGGGCGGGCCGTGCTGCTGGTTCTGCAAGGCCAGCTCGAAGGGGATGAGGTCCGGGTGCGCATCCAGTCGGTTGAGCAGCTTGATCAGGTGGCAGCCCGCTTGCCGTCAGCCCTCAGGATCACCGTTCAAGATGACAAGCCACTGAAATCACTTGTCGAATTACTGTCCGAAAAAGGCGATGGTGAAGTCAATATCATTGTACAGCTCGATCAGGGGCTGCGTGAGGTGGATATTAAATTGCCCGGGGCCTATCGGGCGACCCCCCATGTCGCTGATTTGGTTCAGGCTGTTCCGGGCGTGATTGGGGTCGAATTAAGCTAAAGAGTGAAATTTTAGCCGAAAACAGCGTTTTTTCTGAGGCTAAGCCTTGCTTTTTTGGGCTAGACACCGTATTGCCCCTGCCATCACACATGCGGAACAAAGGATTTTATCCTGTCCGGTGGCTGGTCTTGTGACCAGTTTCACTTTTCCGCAGAGGACAAACCGGAGAAAAAGACCATGGCACTGCCTGATTTTACTATGCGCCAATTGCTGGAAGCCGGCGCCCATTTCGGCCATCAATCTCATCGTTGGAATCCGAAAATGGCCTCCTATATTTTCGGCACCCGCAACAATATTCACATCATCGATCTGGCTCAGACCGTTCCTGCGTTGCATCGTGCATTGCAAGCGGTGTCTGATACGGTTGCGCGCGGCGGTCGTGTGCTGTTTGTAGGCACCAAGCGTCAAGCGCAAGAGCATGTCGCGGATGCGGCGCGCCGTTCGGCTCAATATTTTGTCAATTCGCGGTGGCTCGGCGGCATGCTGACCAATTGGAAAACCATTTCGGGTTCGATCCAACGTCTGCGCAAAGTGGATGAAATGTTGTCTGAAGGCGCTGTGGGCCTGACCAAAAAAGAACGTCTGATGCTGTCACGCGAAAAGGACAAGCTGGATCGTGCGTTGGGCGGGATCAAAGACATGGGTGGAACACCCGATCTGATTTTCGTGATCGACACCAATAAAGAAGCGCTGGCCATTCAGGAAGCCAATCGTCTGAACATTCCTGTGGCCGCAATTATCGATACAAATTGCAGCCCTGATGGCATCACCTATCCGATTCCGGCCAATGATGATGCGGGTCGCGCTTTGTCGCTTTATTGCGATCTGGTTGCGCGTGCGGCATTGGATGGGATTTCTCGCGGTCAAGGTGCGATGGGTGTTGATATCGGTGCTTCCGTTAATCCTGAATCGGAAGCCCTGCCGGCGTCCGGCGGGTTTGAGCGTTTGGCTGCACCGCGCGGTGCGCCCGATGATCTGACCAAATTGCCCGGTATTGGCCCGCAGCATGTGACCAAGCTGAATGAAGCTGGTATTTTTCATTATTGGCAATTGGCTGGCTTGTCGGACGGTGATGCAGCTGCATTGGATGCAGAGCTGAAACTGTCCGGTCGGATGAAGCGCGAAGGTTGGGTTGCGTTCGCGCAAGCACAGGTCGACGCAGCATAAGAGCTTAAGATATCCGCGGGCTTTGGGAGCGGGCTGTAACCGTTCTGCTCCCCCCAATATGATGACCCAAGATATCTGATGGCGGGAGCGGTGACGCTGCCGCCCACACTGTTTAAAGAGAAGGATGAAAACTATGGCGACGATTACCGCTGCGCTCGTAAAGGACCTGCGCGAAAAAACCGGTGCCGGCATGATGGATTGCAAGGCGGCTCTTGAGGCGACTTCTGCGGATCTGGAAGCGGCGATTGATTGGTTGCGGACAAAAGGTCTGGCGAAAGCTGCAAAAAAATCTGGCCGTGTTGCGGCTGAAGGCTTGGTGGGCGTGATCACCGAAGGCAATAAAGGCGTTGTCGTCGAATTGAATTCGGAAACCGATTTTGTGGCGCGCAATGAAGCCTTCCAAGCACTGGTCCGGGATGTGGCGAAAGTCGCGCATAGCTCAGGTCATACCGATGTGGAGACTTTGAAGGCGCAAGCCTATCCGGCTGGTGCAACCGTTGGTGATGCGATTGCTTCGGCAATTGCCACTATTGGTGAAAACATGACCCTGCGCCGGGCTGCGAAACTCAGCGTCGGACAAGGCGTTGTTGCCTCCTATGTGCATGGATCGGTTGGGGACGGGATCGGCAAGATTGCCGTTTTGGTCGCTTTGGAATCAGCAGGCAATGCGCAAGAGCTCCAAACATTGGGTCGCCAATTGGCGATGCATGTGGCCGCAACCAATCCGGCTGGCCTTGATGCAGCCTCTCTTGACGCTTCAGTTGTTGAGCGCGAAAAAGCGGTTCTGGCTGAAAAAAATGCCGGCAAGCCTGCCAATGTGCTTGAAAAAATCATCGAGAGCGGCTTGAAAAGCTATTATAAAGAAGTCTGTTTGTTAGATCAGTCCTTCATTCATGATGGGGGTAAGACCGTGGCGCAGGCCGTTAAAGAAAGCGAAGGCAAAGTGGGGTCCGCAATTAAACTGGCTGGCTTTGTACGCTTTGCGCTTGGCGAAGGGATTGAGAAACAAGAAAGCGATTTTGCCGCCGAAGTGGCGGCAGCGGCCGGTAAGGCCTAAGGCATGAAGGCGGCGGAAACGCCGCCTTTTTTTTGGCTTACGCATGGCAGTAAAGGGGAACCATCATGGCACAGTTTAAACGCGTTCTGGTTAAATTGTCGGGTGAGGCTCTTTTGGCGCCCGATGGCTTTTGGCTGTCTCCGCAAACGCTGATGACGCTCGCTGATGATTTGGCGAAAACCTCCAAAGCGGGGACTGAAATTGCGGTGGTGATTGGCGGGGGCAATATTATTCGTGGTGCTAAAGTCGGGGCGGCGGGTTGGATTGACCGCGCCACCGCTGATTCGATGGGCATGTTAGCCACGGTGATGAATTCTCTGGCTCTTGAGGGGGCTTTAGAGGCTGCCGGGGCACCCGCCCGTACCTTGTCGGCGGTCGCGATGCCGACGATCTGCGAGACCTATGCGCGCCAACCAGCCATGCATCACATGAGCAAAGGGCGCATAACAATTTTGGGTGGGGGGACGGGCAGTCCGTTTTTTACCACCGATACCGCCGCGGTTTTAAGGGCCATTGAGTTAAAATGTGATGCTGTTTTGAAGGCGACCCAGGTGGATGGCGTCTATTCGGATGATCCGAAAAAGAATCCGCAGGCGCAACGCTATGACCGTTTGAGCCATGACGAGGCGATCAATCGGGATCTTAAAGTCATGGATACGGCCGCTTTTGCCCTGGCACGGGAGAATAAATTGACCATTCTGGTCGGTTCTTGCCATGCGCCGGCTACGATTTCCGGGATTTTGGACGGAACCAGCCCCTCCACGCATGTCACGCCCTGATCTCAGCCTCTTGCCAGTCCAGATTTGGCGGCTTAATGCCTTAGTGTCCAATTTTTTCAGGGTAAACGACGATGAGCGCACAATTTGATCTTGCTGATCTCAAACGCCGCATGCAGGGCGCAGTTCAGGCTTTCCGCAATGATTTGGGAAGTTTGCGGACTGGCCGGGCCTCCGCCAACATTCTGGATCCGATTGTCGTGGATGCCTATGGTGCCAGCATGCCGTTGAATCAAGTTGCAACCGTGACGGTACCTGAACCGCGGACCATTTCCATCTCGGTTTGGGATCGTTCCATGGTGTCTGCGGTTGAGAAAGCCATTCGGGATTCAAATCTCGGCTTTAATCCAAATACCGAAGGGCAAACCATTCGGATTCGGATTCCTGAACTCAACGAACAACGCCGTAAGGAAATGGTGAAAGTCGCGCATAAATATGCCGAAGAGGCGCGGGTGGCTGTGCGCCATGTGCGGCGTGACGGAATGGATGCCATCAAGAAGCTCGAAAAAGAAATCGGCAAGGATGAGATCGAGCGTCATTCCGAACAGGTGCAAAAAGCAACCGATCAAATCATTACCGAAATTGATCAGATCTTGGTCAGCAAAGAAAAAGAAATCATGCAGGTTTGAGGCGCAGGGTAGGGCGGTTGATCATGGAGCAGGATCACACCGATCCCACTCGTAAATCGGGTCAAGCGTCCGGCGCTTCGCTCACGCCTTCGCATGTGGCAATCATCATGGATGGGAATGGCCGTTGGGCCAAGGCGCAAGGTTTGCCGCGCCTTGAAGGCCATCGGCGCGGTTTGGAGGCGTTGCGCAAAATTGTGCGTGCCGTTCAGGCACGCTCCATTCCTTATCTGACGGTTTATAGTTTTTCATCTGAGAATTGGCGACGACCGGCTGCTGAAGTGGCGGAGCTGTTGGGGCTGTTGCGGCATTTTATTCGCCAAGATGTCAAAGAGCTTGCAGAGCAAAATGTAAAAATACGGATCATTGGTAATCGTGATGGATTGCCTGATGATATTGTTCGCTTACTTGAAGAAGCGGAAGCGATGACAGCAGACAAAACCAGTCTGACATTTGTCGTGGCTTTTAATTATGGCGGGCGCGATGAAATCGTGCGTGCGGCCCGAAAGCTGAGTGAGGATGTGCAGCAAGGACGCATCTCATCGCAAGCGATCGATGAAACATTGTTTGCTGCGGCTTTGGATACGTCACGCATTCCAGATCCCGATGTGATTATTCGAACCTCTGGAGAATTGCGGCTGTCGAATTTTTTGATGTGGCAAGCGGCCTATTCGGAACTCGTTTTCAGCCCCGTTTGCTGGCCTGATTTTGATGATCACGCGTTAGATGAAGCCCTGCTTGATTATGGTCGGCGACAGCGCCGATTTGGTGGGCTGGAGGCCGGCGGGACGCAGCCATCATGAGTGTTTATTTAGGTCTGGCGCGTATTGCCAAAACAGAATTATTCAAACGTGTGGCTTCGGCTCTGGTTCTTGCTCCGCTTGCAATGGGGGCCGCCTATTGGGGGGGGCTGGCTTTTGCAGCTTTTTGGTTCGGCGTGGCCTTGCTGGTGTCTTATGAATTCTTGCGGATGCTCAATAAATGGGGCCAGCTCTTGTGGGGCAGTTGGTTCATCAATCTGTCCGTGTTGTTGAGTGCTTATAATTTGATTTTTGTTGACCCGTCGCATCTGCTGCTGAATGGGATTGGACCTGCCTTGTTTTTGCTGTGGCTCTATCATGATCGATCGTTTGGCACGCCTGCATCCTGGTCGTTTTTAGCGATGTTTTATACAGGGGTTGCATTTCTCGCGCCCGTTTATGTGATGGAACATCAACATGGCGGTTTCATTGCCATTATTTTTGCTTTCGCATTGGTATGGGGCACCGATGTGGGGGCTTATTTTATTGGGCGTGCGATGGGCGGGCCTAAGCTCGCTCCTTCCATTTCGCCGAATAAAACATGGTCGGGTTTTTTTGGCGGGCTTTTGGTTGGTGTCATGCTGGCCCTTGGCTGGTGTGCTATGGCGAAACAGCTTTGGGGGCTTGAGTGGATTGAGGGCCCTGCTTTATGGGCACTGGCGGCCATTGGCTCGGTCATGGGGCAAATTGGGGATCTGTTTGAATCCTCCATTAAGCGCCGCTTGGATGTCAAGAACAGTGGCAATTTAATTCCGGGGCATGGGGGCGTGATGGACCGCATCGACTCGGTGTTGTTTGTTTTTCTTTATTTGGCCCTGTTGCTAGCGCTTGGTCTGGGCTCCGGATTTTTTGCATGAAGCGCGTCACGATATTGGGGGCAACCGGATCTGTTGGACGCAATGTGCTGGATGTGATTGCTCATCAGCGGGACGCGTATCAGGTTGAAGCCTTGGTGGCTGGGCAGGATGTGGAGGCGTTGGTTGATTTGGCGCGTCGCTTCTCACCCCGCTATGTGGCTGTTGCCGATGAGCGCGCTTATGAGCGTTTAAAAGATTGTTTGTCTGGTCTAGCGATTGCTTGCGGGGCGGGACGGGCTGCGGTTTTGGAGGCAGCGCGGCGTCCTTGTGATTTGGTGGTCGCAGGCATTGTTGGCACGGCTGGTCTTGAGCCCACTTTTGCGGCCGTTCAAGAAGGGCGTTTGATTGCTTTGGCCAATAAGGAATGTTTGGTTACGGCAGGGGCTGCTTTTATGCGCGGTGTCCATCAGCATCATGCGCGTCTCTTGCCTTTGGACTCGGAGCATAATGCTCTGTTCCAGGTGCTCGAAGGGCATGATGTGGCCAATGTCACGCAGATGGTGTTGACCGCTTCGGGCGGACCGTTTCGGACATGGTCAGCCGCCCATATCAAACAGGCCAGTCCGGCGGACGCGTTGGCGCATCCCAATTGGAGTATGGGCCCCAAAATCACCATCGATTCCGCATCCATGATGAATAAGGGATTGGAGCTGATTGAAGCGCATCATCTGTTTGGAGTGCCGGCGGATCGACTGGATGTGCTGGTGCATCCGCAAAGCATTGTCCATGGTTTGGTGACCTTTGCCGATGGGTCGATGCTGGCGGGAATGGCCCCGCCCGATATGCGGGTGCCGGCTGCGCATTGCCTGTCTTATCCGCAACGGCAGGCAACCGGGATCGCGCCGCCTGATCTGGCCCGGTTGGGGAGTTTGCAGTTCGAGCCGGTTGATCTGGAGCGCTTCCCGTGTTTGCGCTTGGCGCTGGCCGCTTTGCGGCAAGATGGGGGGATGGCGTGTATTTTGAATGCGGCCAATGAAATTGCAGTCGAGGCTTTTCTCAAAGGGGGCCATCGGTTTGATATGATCGCCCGTGTCGTGGCCGACGTGATGGACAAGGCATCGGCGTGGCAGATGCAGACCGATACGATGGAGGCCTGTCTGGATCTTGATC
>CAWUMW010000046.1:0-12705 GCA_963923415.1 uncultured Hyphomicrobiales bacterium
TTATTTGAGCGGGCGCAAATGGGGCGGGACTTCCATGTTCGAGGCATGCCGCAACAAACAACCGTTCAAAAACTAACCGATTGGCAAGCCAATCTCTATGATTTGCTGCGCGCTTATGCCGATCAGCGTCAGGTTTTGGCGCTGTCTAAAGTTCGCTTTGAACGTCGTTTTGTCTGGTCTTTGCCGGAAGCACGCGCCGCATTAGAAAAATTACTGGGTGAAAATCTCGAATGGGCGCCGCTTGACGATTATTTGATCCGTTTCGTTGTGGAGCCGCAATGGCGTGCCACCGTTCGCGCGTCCTCCTTCTCCGCGACCTTGGAAATGGTGCGGGAAGGGGTGATGGAAATTCGTCAAGATCGTGCCTTTGCCCCCCTTTATGTTCGCGGTCGTCAGGAAACACCCGTTGAAACTATCAAAGAGACCCCTAGTGAACACGGAGCTGCCGCATGAACAGCTTTGCCAAAGTCATTGAATTTCCTCATCAAAATGAGAATTCACCAAGCGAAGTCGCCACCGAAGAACAAGTCAATGCGCATATGGCCTTTGTTGAAGGCTGCCGCATAACCGAAGCTTTGTTATTTGCCTCGTCCCAACCTCTCACTGAAACGGAATTAGCATCGCGCTTACCCGAAGGGGTTGATCTGCAATCGGTGCTCAGTCGTCTTGTCGCCGATTATCGGGGCCGCGGGGTTGTTCCCTCCAAAACCGCTAATGGCTGGCTGTTCCATACGGCAGAGGACTTAGGATTTCTGTTGTCGCGGGAAACCCAAGAAACACGCAAATTATCCCGTGCGGCTTTAGAAACACTGTCCGTGATTGCCTATCACCAGCCAGTGACCCGGGCTGAAATTGAAGATGTGCGCGGTGTGACCATTCATCGTGGCACTTTGGATGTGTTGATGGAAACGGGCTGGATCAAAATGCGCGGTCGCCGGAAAACCCCCGGTCGCCCCGTAACCTATGGCACCACAAGTCAATTTCTAACCCATTTCGGCCTCGACTCCATTACCGATTTGCCCGGACTGGAAGATTTGAAAGGGGCGGGCTTCCTTGATGGGCGCTTGCCGCAGGGCTTCAATGTCCCCATGCCGACCGACAATCCTGAATTGACGGAGGATGAGGATCCTCTTGAGGCCGATCAAATGGAATTGATCCATGAAGAGTTAAATGAAGGCGATGATGTCAAAGCTGGGCAAGAAGACCCGGCGGAAAGCGCCGAGACAACTGATCCGGAACAAATTTAGAAATTTCCCGGTCTTTTCTCTAAAATCTGACTCTTAAAGGGCATTTTAAACCAAAATACCCTTTTGCATGAGTATTTGAGGATAATTTTAAACTGTTTGATCTGTTCTGGCTTGTGCCATAACAAGAAAACCTTGTTTTTATTGTCATAGGCTTTTAGGGTCCAAATCCTGAAGAGCCGATGGGCGCATTGGCATTGGTTTATGGAGAGTGGCTATGGGAAGTGTCAGCATTTGGCACTGGATTGTTGTCGGCATTGTCATCATGCTGATGTTCGGGCGGGGCAAGGTTTCGGATTTGATGGCCGATGTTGCCAAGGGAATTAAGTCATTCAAAAAGGGAATGGCAGAAGATGAGGCCCCTGCAGCCTCAGCACCCACAACACCTGCAGCAGCACCTGCACCGATTGCGGATCATCAAGTGCATCCAACGGCAACAGCCGAGCATCCGGCTCAGGCTCCTGCTCAGCCTGCTGCATCGCCTGCTGCTTCAACCGAGCATAAGCAAAGCGCATAACCCGATTGAATATGACAGGCCGTCTTTCAAGAGGCGGGCAGAGAGTCTGAATCCATGCTTGATTTTGGTGCAGGGGAATTCGTTGTGGTTGGCGTGGTTGCGCTGATTGCTATCGGCCCCAAAGAACTGCCCGGCGTTTTACGAGCCATTGGTCGCAGCGTCGGCAAAATGCGGCGCATGGCGGGCGATTTCCAAAATCAATTCAACGATGCCATGCGCGAAATGGAATTGGAAGAAGCGCGCAAAAAAGTGGAGGAGATGGGTAAATCGGTTTCCGACAGCGTTGAAGCCGCCACCCATATTGATCTAGGGACGGATCCACCCCCTGTGAGCGCATCCTCCACTGAAATGCTCCATCAAGACCAAACGACTCCATCAGAAGATCACCCCTTTGATCATGCGGGACAGCCACCAAATTTGGCTAAAATCAATTTGCCAGAACCGCATATTCCAGATGCCGATGCGATTTTATCCGATGTTCAAAAAAGCGTGAATGAAGCTCCTAAGCCCGACCTATCCGCCTCTGTAACACCTTCTGAATCCGCTCCTTTTTCACCCCCCGCTGACACTCAGAACAAAGGGGCGTGATATGAGTGAGAGCCATGATGAAATTGAGGATTCACGCGCTCCTTTGATTGAACATTTAATCGAACTGCGTGCGCGCTTGATTAAGTCGCTCATTGCTTTTTTGATTATGTTTGTCATCTGCTTTGGCTTTGCCAAAGAGATTTATAATATTCTTGTCTTTCCCTATGTGATGGCTGCAGGGGAGGGTTCCGCGATTGAGTTGATTTATACGGCCCCGCTTGAATATTTGTTTACACAAATCAAGATTGCTGTGTTTGGCGCAAGCTTTTGCTCTTTTCCGATTGTCGCTACGCAAATTTATAAATTTGTTGCACCCGGTCTTTATAAGAATGAGCGTGAGGCGTTTCGTCCCTATTTAGTGGCAACGCCTCTTTTGTTTTTGTTAGGGGCAAGCGTGGTATTTTTTATTGCCATGCCTGTAGTGATGAAATTTTCCATTGGCATGCAACAGGCTGCGGGCGATAATTCGGCCGCCATTAAACTGTTGCCGAAAGTGAGCGAATATTTATCGTTGATTATGACTTTGATCTTTGCTTTCGGGGTCACCTTTCAATTGCCTGTCGTTCTGACCTTACTGGCGCGGGCAGGTTTTATTGACTCGCAATTCCTCAAAGAAAAACGTCGTTATGCCGTCGTGCTGGTGTTTATTTTGGCCGCCGTTTTAACGCCGCCCGATGTGATTAGCCAATTATCCTTGGCGATCCCTGCATGGGGGCTTTACGAATTATCAATTTTTGCGGTGATGATGGTTGAGAAAAAGAAGTCCGCCGCCGACACACCAACAACGGATCTTCCCTCCGTTTAAGATTTGATTTCAAAGATTGGCTTCAAGCCATCTGAGAGCGCCGTGAGGTTTGAAATGTATGATATTCGCTGGATTAGAGACAATGCCGCTGAATTTGATGCGGGCTTAAAAAATCGTGGGGCCGCTCCCTTATCTGCACAGTTGATTGCTATCGATGATCGTCGCCGCCATGCCATTTCACGGGCGCAAGAGACACAAGAAAAGCGCAATAGCCTATCTAAAGAAATCGGTCAGGCGATGGCCGCCAAAGATGCCGCCAAAGCTGAAAGCCTCAAAGCAACAGTCGCCTCCTTGAAAGATGTATTGGCACAAGCAGAGGCTGAAGAAAAAACTGTTGTCCAAGAGCTTGAGCACGCTTTGCTGGCTATTCCCAACACGCCTTTGTCAGATGTTCCGGTCGGGGCTGATGAACATGGCAATCAGTTATTGCATGAATGGGGCAAGCCACGCTCTTATGATTTTTCTCCCAAACAGCATTTTGAATTGGGCGAAGACTTAGGCTTGATGGATTTTGAAACAGCCAGCCTGATGTCTGGGGCGCGGTTTGTCATTAATAAAGGCCCGTTAGCCCGTCTGGAACGGGCTTTGGGACAATTCATGCTTGATCTGCACACAGGCACGCATGGTTACACGGAAATTAACCCGCCTTTCTTAGTGAAAGATCAGGCGATGATTGGCACAGCTCAATTGCCTAAATTTCGTGATGATCAATTCAAAGCCGGCGATGATTACTGGTTGATCCCAACCGCAGAAGTGCCTCTAACCAATTTGGTGCGCGAAAGCATTCTTGATCATCGCCAACTGCCGTATCGCGTTACCGCCTTAACACCCTGCTTCCGTGCAGAAGCCGGCGCTGCTGGTCGTGATACGCGCGGCATGATCCGCCAACATCAATTCAGCAAAGTTGAAATGGTGTCGATTGCAACGCCAGATACATCGCGTGCCGAATTAGACCGGATGACCCAATGTGCAGAGGCTGTGTTGCAAGCACTGGAATTGCCCTATCGGGTGATGCTGTTATGTACGGGTGATATGGGATTTGGTGCGCAACGCACCCATGACATTGAAGTCTGGTTGCCGGGCCAGGCCATGTATCGTGAAATTTCATCCTGCTCAGTCTGTGGTGATTTTCAGGCGCGCCGTATGATGGCTCGCTATAAAACTGCGGATGGAAAAAATCATTATGTGCATACGCTGAATGGCTCTGGCGTTGCAGTGGGCCGCGCTATGGTGGCTGTGATGGAAAATTATCAAAATGCGGATGGGAGCATTACCGTCCCGCAAGCGCTCAAACCCTATATGGGCGGTCTAGAACTCATTAAAAAGGATTGATGCTGTGCGTATTCTTGTAACGAATGATGATGGCATTCATGCCGATGGTTTGGCTGTGTGTGAGGCTGTGGCACGCTCCTTAAGTGATGATGTGTGGACCGTTG
The DNA here is from genome assembly GCA_963923415.1 of uncultured Hyphomicrobiales bacterium. Taxonomy (GTDB): domain Bacteria; phylum Pseudomonadota; class Alphaproteobacteria; order Rhizobiales; family Beijerinckiaceae; genus CAIYZJ01. The sequence continues at coordinate 4,591 of CAWUMW010000046.1, forward strand.
CCCCCGAAAGTGATCAATCGGGTGTCGCGCATTCTTTATCCCTCAATGATCCACTGCGTCTCAGAGAGGCAGGGCCGCAACGCTTTGCAGTGCTCGGCACGCCGACTGATTGTGTAATCATGGCCTTAAAACATATTATGCCATCCCCACCTGATTTAATTTTATCAGGTGTTAATCGGGGACAAAATGTTGCTGAAGATGTCACCTATTCAGGCACAGTGGCTGCAGCAATGGAAGGCACGATTTTGGGTGTTCCCTCGATTGCTTTGTCGCAAGCCTATGGGGCAGGCGGCCGAGACAATATTTTATGGAATTGTGCGCGCCATCATGCCGCTGATCTCGTGCGTAAAGTTTTGGATATTGGGATTGAGCCGGGAACTTTGGTGAATATTAATTTTCCAAATTGCAATCCTGACGAGGTGAAAGGCACCAAAGTCACGACCCAAGGTCAGCGTGATGCTAATTTCCTGCGCATTGAAGCGCGTGCCGATGGCCGCATGATCCCTTATTACTGGATCGGCTTCACGCGTGGTCAATATGATTTGGGTCATGGTACGGATTTGGAGGCCTTGGCTGAGCGCTATATTTCGTTAACGCCTTTGCGTCTCAATCTAACCGATGAGCCCAATGTCACGCGCTTTGCCGCCCATTTCTAATCGCACTGCATCAAGAGCTGCATGACAAGCGAGCCCTCCGCACCCGCATCTGAGCAATTAGGGACACGCAAAGCGGAAGGCGTTGTCGCTTTTTTACTGGCGATGCGGGATAAGGGCATTCGGGATGCGCGCTTATTACGCTCCTTTGAGCTTATTCCGCGTCATCGGTTTGTTTCGAGCCGCTTCGCTGATCTAGCAGGGCAAGACACTGCCCTTCCTATTGCATGCGGTCAAACAATCGGCCCTCCCTCTCATCTTGCGCAAATGCTGGCAGCGCTTTCCATAGCGCCAGAGCAAACAGTGCTGGAAGTCGGAACAGGGACGGGGTTTTCAACTGCCGTCTTATCGCAATTGGCTGCTCAAGTGATATCGGTTGAACGGTTTAAGTCACTCTGCATTGAGGCACGCCTGCGCTTACGTGGTTTTCACATTACCAACACAACCGTCATCCATACCGATGGAACGGAAGGCGTGAGCGATTTTGCCCCCTTCGACCGGATTTTAGTTGATGCGAGTTTTGAAGCGCCGCCTTTGGCTCTGTTAGGGCAATTGGTGCCAGATGGACGAATGGTTGGGATTCGCCGGATTGGGGCCGAGTGTCGTCTCGCCGCCTATCATATGCATCCTGAACGCGGCGTCATTGAAACATTGGGCGAAAAAATAGCCCTTCCACCCTTACAATCGGGCGTTTCTTTGGCTTTGTAAGCTGCTTTTTGAACCCTTTTTTAACTTCCTCCCTCCTAGAATGGCCTTCTACATTCGGTTCAGGTGGGGTTTTAGGCAATGATCGGGCGTTTTTCTCCTGTATTGAAATCGGTCAGCCGAATTGTTTTGGTGATTGCTGTCACAGGCTCTGTGGTTGGATGCGGCAGCGATGCTATGCGGGTTGACCAATCCACTTTGGTTAATCCCTTTAATGGCTCCTCAAGATTTGGCTCAGGTCCATCCTCTAACCGTCCTGTCACAGTCGCTGCACAAGAGACAAACTCCTATGCTTCTGGAGCGAGTGGAAATCGCAGCGTTCAAGCAGCGCCTTTGTCTTCACCGATGGGAACAGCAGTGGCTACAGCCCCTGTTAAACAAGCTGCAACAGCAGTTGTGAATGAACCGAAAAAAGAGTGGGTCGCTGCTGGAGGTAAAACTATTACGGTGGCCGCAGGCGATAGTGTTAAATCGCTTTCAGAGCGTTATCACATTCCCGAAAAAGCATTGGTGGCCGCCAATAATTTAAAATCAAGCAAGAATAAATTAAAACCGGGCACAGAGCTGGTGATCCCCGTCAATCGCAGTGGATCAGCACCAGTTGAGGTTGCTGCACCTGTTCAAGGCTTGAACCCGCAAGCCTCCGCCAAAGTTGCAACGCTTCAGCCAGCGACAAAACCCGCCGCACCAACAGCGGCAGAAGTCAAAGCACAAACAAAGGCTGACACCAAAACGGAAGCAGCCTCAAAAGACGAGGCGCGCAAATCCAAAGCAGCTGAGACAGAAAAGCCCGCCAAAGCCGACAAAGCCAGCAAGGTGGCAGCGCCCTCTTCAGACACACAGCCAGAAACAACGGCCAGCCTGCATGCGCAACAATCGGCTGAGCCAGCATCGGCTGAATTCCGTTGGCCCGCACGCGGACATATTGTGCAAAATTTTGGTGAAAAGGCAGGCGTCAAAAGCGATGGCATTAACATCGCTTTACCCGAAGGCACGCCTGTGAAAGCAGCTGAAAGTGGCGTGGTGGCCTATGCGGGCAATGAATTAAAAGGCTATGGCAATTTGGTGCTCATCCGGCACGACAATGGCTTTGTTTCTGCTTACGCCAATAATGGCGATATCAAAGTCAAGAAGGGGGATGTGATCAGGCGTGGCCAGGTCATTGCAACCTCTGGCCAGTCAGGCAATGTCACGTCCCCACAACTGCATTTCGAATTGCGCAAAGGTTCAACACCGGTTGATCCGATGCAATATCTCTCTGGCAATTAAGTCAAAGCCAATTGATAAATCGACGGCTTTAGCTGAGCGTTTTTTCCAGCCGTCCCGCTAGGTCTTGGATATATTGAAAGGCTGTGCGTCCCGATCGTGATCCGCGTGTTGTGGACCATTCCAGCGCTTCCGATTCGATGATGGCGCGTTCGACCTTCAGCCCATAATGCGCACAATAGGCATGCACCATTTCCAAATATTCATCTTGTGAACATTTGTGAAAACCAAGCCACAAACCAAACCGATCGGATAAAGACACTTTCTCTTCCACCGCCTCACCCGGATTGATGGAGGTGGAGCGTTCATTTTCCATCATATCGCGGGGCAATAAATGCCGTCTGTTCGAGGTTGCATAGAAAATGACATTGTCCGGTCGCCCTTCAATCCCGCCTTCTAAGACGGCCTTGAGGGATTTATACGTGGTATCCTGCCCATCAAAAGATAAATCATCACAAAAGACGATAAAGCGGCATGGAGCATCGCGCATAATATTCATCAAAATTGGCAGGCTTTCGATATCTTCCCGATGAATTTCAACCAGTTTGAGAGGGTTCGCGTGCGGCCATTGCGCGTGCTTGGCCACAGCACCAGCATGAGCGGCTTTGACGAGGGAGGATTTGCCCATCCCGCGGGCTCCCCACAGCAACGCATTATTTGCAGGCAAGCCACGCGCAAATCGTTCCGTATTGGTCATTAATTGATCGCGAACAAAATCAATGCCCTTTAACAGAACCATATCCACACGATTGACGCGCGGCACCGGAGCCAAACGGGGAGGGGAAGGATGCCAGACAAAGGCATCCGCTGCATCAAAATCGGGCTTTGGTGCAGGCAGAGGCGCGATTCGCCCTAAATATTCAGCGATTTGCGCCAGATAATGGATCTGATCTTTATCATGTTGCGTGGTCATGGTCGTTTTTACCGTTTTTACTTGAAAATCAGGACTTAGCCCTTAACCCCGAACGGCTTCCGCGTCCACCCATCTCCTTTTATTTGCAATCCGACGAGCCATCGCTATAGTCCGCGCCACTTGCAGATTTGTCTGGGGTTTCATCCCTTTTTTGGAGGTTTTGGTCTTGATCTCATCAGCTTATGCCCAAACAGCCGGCGGAGCCGCCGGTCCCGATATGTTGATGCAGCTGGTTCCTTTCCTGCTGATCTTTGTCATCATGTATTTTCTGATTATTCGTCCGCAACAAAAGCGCGCCAAAGAGCATCAAGCCCTGATTGAAAATGTGCGCCGGGGTGACACTGTTGTGATGACGGGCGGGATCATCGGCAAAGTGGCCAAAGTGGGTGAAGGGCCGGAAATCGAATTAGAAATCGCTGAGAATGTGCGCATCAAAGTGGTCCGGTCGATGATCGCCGAAGTGCGCTCTAAAACTGAACCAGTCAAAACTGAACAGCAGGACTAATCAGAGGGGATCACTTCCCCTCATCACTTTCGCTTACAAAGCGTTAAACCATAGAGGATTGTGCCGGTCATGATGCGTTATTCCCGCTTCCAGACAGTGGCTGTGATTTTATTGGCATTGAGTGGTTTTCTCTATGCCATGCCAAGTGTCATTTCACCTGAGCAGCGTGAAACGATCCGCAAATCTCTCTCTTTTCTTCCTGCTTGGATTATTCCCCATCAAGCCATCGTACTCGGCCTTGATTTGCAAGGGGGATCGCATGTTTTGCTGGAGGTGGACACGGCGAGTATCATTCGCACGCAAATCAATGGCATGCGTGATGATGTGCGCCGGATTTTGCGTGAAGAAAAAATTTCTCTGTCGGGCGGAATTGCACAGATCAATCGGGGGGTCAGTCTGCGTTTGACAGATGCGACCGACCGCAGCCGCATGCTGGGGAAGCTGCGTGATTTTGCTCTTGGACCCATTGCCACACGAACCGGATCAGCGCCTTTGATGCTTGTGGAAGAACAAGCCGACGGCCTATTGGTTATGACCCTGACCGATGCGGGCGTGAATGAGAAATTAAGAAAAGCGATTGATCAAGCGATTGAAGTCCTGCGTCGTCGCGTTGACGCCTTAGGCACAACAGAGCCAAATATCCAACGCGAAGGCATCGACAGAATTTTGGTTGAGGTGCCGGGATTGCAAGACCCGCGCAAACTCAAAGATATTTTAGGCACAACGGCCCAACTTGAATTCCGCCTCTTAGCTGAAACGGGGGCGGCGCAAACGGATGTAGAGACGCTGCCTTATCAAGAAGGGGGCGGTACGGTTGCTGTTGAAAAGCGCATCATTGTTCAGGGCGAAGACCTGATTGATGCGCAACCTGCTTTTGACTCACGCACGCGTGAGCCCATTGTCAATTTCCGGTTCAATGTGCGCGGTGCGCAACGCTTTGGTCAGGCAACCACAGACAATGTGGGTCGCGCGCTTGCTATTGTCCTCGATAAAAAAGTGATTTCTGCTCCGCGGATTCAAACCCCCATCACTGGGGGTCAAGGCCAAATCTCTGGCCGCTTTAGCGTGGAAGCGGCCAATAACCTGTCTATCCTTTTAAGGGCAGGGGCTTTGCCTGCTCCCTTAACCATTGTTGAAGAGCGCACGGTTGGTCCCGGTCTGGGGCAAGATTCAATTCAAGCGGGTAAACTTGCCGCTTATTGGGCAACGGCACTTGTGATCACCTTCATGTTGGTAACCTATGGCCTGTTTGGTATTTTTGCCAATCTAGCTTTGATCATCCATGTGGTGTTGATTTTTGCCATGATGTCGCTTCTGGGTTCAACCCTGACCTTACCGGGTATCGCAGGAATTGTTCTCACCATCGGCACTGCCGTTGACTCCAATGTGCTGATTTACGAGCGGATCCGTGAAGAACATCATAATGGGCGAAGTATGATCTCTTCACTCGAAGCTGGTTTTGATCGTGCCTTTGCCACCATCATCGATGCCAATGTGACCATGCTGATTGCTGCGGTCTTGTTGTTTATCTTCGGATCAGGGCCGGTGCGCGGTTTTGCCGTAACCATGATTTTTGGCATTATCACAACCGTTGTCACAGCGGTGACAATGACCCGTATGATGATTGCGCTCTGGTATCGTCTGGCGCGTCCTACCCATATGCCGTTCTAAGGGGTGATCTGATCATGAAATTTCTTCGTATCGTTCCAGACCACACCACCTTTAGCTTTATGCGGTTTCGGCAAGTTAGCTTTCCGTTTTCTGCTGTGCTCTCTGTCATTTCCGTGTGGAGCTTTTTCTTTATCAGCATGAATTTCGGCATTGATTTTACCGGCGGCACTTTGATTGAAATGCAATCACGGCTTGGAAAAACCGATATCAGTGTAGTCCGTGAAGCGGCCGCTGATCTTGCTGTGGGCGAAGTCGAGGTGCAGGAATTTGGTGCTCAGGGGGGCGTTTCGATCCGCTTTGGCTTGCAGCCCGGCGGTGAAAAAGCTCAACAAGCGGTGATGGAGCGGGTCAAAACTGTTTTTGAAAAAGATTATGAATTCCGCCGCATTGAAGTCGTGGGTCCGCGTGTTTCGGGTGAGCTTGTGCAATCAGGTACTTTGGGCGTGGTCCTCTCGATTGCCGCAGTACTTGTTTATTTGTGGTTTCGGTTTGAATGGCAATTTGCTGTCGCAGCCGTCATTGCCACATTGCACGATCTGGTTTTGACCATCGGCTTTTTTGCCTTAAGTCAGATCGAATTTAATATGACCTCTATTGCTGCCATTCTGACCATTGTCGGATATTCCCTCAATGACACGGTGGTGGTGTTTGATCGCATCCGTGAATTATTACGCCGCTATAAGACCATGCCGGCTTCTGAATTGCTTGATCTCTCCATCAATTCAACATTGGCACGGACCTTGATGGTTTCACTGGCGACCGCCCTTGCCTTGATCGCCTTGGTCGTGTTTGGCGGCGCTGTCATCAAAAGCTTTAGCTGGGCCATGTTTTTCGGGGTTATTGTTGGCACCTATTCCTCGATTTTCATCGCCGCTCCGGTTTTAATTTATCTCGGTGTCCGGCAGGCCGGTGAGCAGGATCAAACAACGATGGCAGAGGGACAGGCGGGTTCGTGAGCGGATCTGATAACACGCTTACACACAAAGGCTTTCTGCCCGGTCGTCATCTGTTTGATAGTTATGGGGCGGGCGGTTTTCGGTTTGCCTCTATGTCGCATCACGGCTCTGTGTTAGCGCTTCCATCGGGCATTTATGCGTGGCCTGTCACGCACTTTGAAGACTTAGCTCCCGATCATTTTTCACGCGTTTTATCAGAATGTAAAAGCATTGATACCTTGCTGATTGGAGCAGGTGAACACATCGCCTTTTTGCCGAAACCGCTTTATTGGTTTTTAAAAGATGGGCAGTTTAGCATTGATGTTATGGATACCGGCGCTGCAACGCGTATATTCAATATCATGCAATCAGAAAATCGGCGCGTTGCTGCCGCTTTGATTGCGGTTGGCAAGGCGTCCTAACCCATGGCGCAGGAGCACTCTGTCCTTGCGGATGAACAAAAGGTAGTACTGTCCGCGCTTGCGCCCGATTATGCGTTAAGCTGTCATTTCATTCCAGCCGATAAACGATCTGATGTGCTGGTGCTTTATGCGTTTTTTGCTGAGATGCAATCCATTCCCTTACGCGTGACAGAGCCCTTACTGGGTGAAGTGCGGCTGCAATGGTGGCGTGAAGCGCTCACAGGCCAACGTCCCGACCAGACTGAAATCAACGCCCATCCGCTTGCACGTCAAGTGATGAGTGTTTTGCATCGCTATCACTTACCCGCTCATGGCTTAACTGATCTGATTGATGCTGTTACCGATGATCTTTATCACGACCCGCCCGCTGATCTCACGGCTTTGGAACTCTATTGCGGACAAACCCATTCCATCATGATGCGCTATGTGAGTTTGATCTTAGCCGATGGCGCTGACAGTGGTCCCGCAGGTTTAGCCGGACTTGCTGGTGTGGCTTATGGCCTGACACGTTTACTCTTGTTGATGCCAGCGCAACTCTTAAATTCTCGCCGCTCGTTGATCCCTAGCTCTTTGTTAAACGAAAACGGTGTTGATGGCACGCAACTGCATCGGCTCAAAGATCCTGTTGTCCTGCGCGCTTTGTTGCAGCCGATCGTGGAATGCGCTGCCCAACGCTATCAGACCTATTGCATCGAGTGTAAAGAATTACCTTCAGCCCTTCGACCTGCCTTTGCATTGACTGGATTGGTCCCGGCACGTTTACGCCACCTGACATCACGCCTCAATGATCCCGCCCTCAGCTTTAATCAAGCATGGCCAGATCTTAATCCCTTACAACAAAGTTTTTATCTCTGGAAAACAGCTGTTTGGGGCTAAGGGGCCTAGGGTCAGACTTCATTCATTTAACAACATCGGCCTGACTATGAAGCGTAAGATGGGAAGAAAACAGAAGAAAACCCTACGGTTTCTTGCGCTTTTTCTTCGTGACCTCGGGCATTTTTCAGAGCCAACCGTTGATGCAAAATGAATGAGGTTTGACCCTAGA
>CAWUMW010000047.1:0-12649 GCA_963923415.1 uncultured Hyphomicrobiales bacterium
GAATAGCCGGATTGAACGGGTATTGCTTTCAATTTTTTGTACAACATTGTCCCGCGTCCAATCCTTTGTCCAAATAATCTCCCACTCTAATTCAGGCGTTAAATCTTCCCGCGCCGATTGAATGACAATTTCGGTGATATGGCCGGTCTTGAGCCCTATTTCCAAAATATCAAGCATAGGTGACATGGCCGTGGTGCATTGTTCTTTGCGTGCCTCACGCCAAACGGCAATAAATTTACGCTTTTCTGCTGCCGAAAGCTTCACCACCAAAGTATTGTCGACACCCAAACGCGACAGCTTGAAGCAAAAAGGCGGCTCGTAAATCTTTGCATAGCCATAATAGAAGCCCGCAGACCAAATACATGCGGTCATCAACAGCCACAAAACGAGTGGGGTAAAGATTTTACGTCTCAAAAAAACCACCTAACAACAAAAACCCTCCGCTGAACCGCAAAAGGCAAAACCCTTATACCGCAGTCTGTTCATCTTAACAAAGAAACCTTATGCTTGGGGCGATTATTTGTTTTAACCGTTTAAAACTGTCCGGGATGATCAACAATGATGGGCCATCTTGAACGCGCCAAAAGTTTTGTCCTCTCTCCCCACCATAAGCCCGGGCACCGAGGGGCTATGCGCAGGCTGGGATCACTGAGGGCTTTGGGCTGCGGTTTTTTGTTACTGATCAGCTTGTGTTTCACCGCCCGCGCTGAAACCGACTATCAAAATTACATTAAGGCCGCTTATTGCATTGCTGTGATTGATACCAGCCTCAAAAATGCAAAAACCGATCCGCCTCTGTTGATGAGCCTTTATGAGTTTTCACCCGATGGCCAAACACTCCTTAAGCATAAGCGCAAACGCTATCAGTCTTATCTCTACAACAACCAAACCGAGGACAAAGAAAAAGAAAAAAATCTGGCAAATTCCCGATATACCGCAAGCGAAAACGGTAAATTCGATCTGATGATGTGCAAAAATTATACGGCTGGCTTTTGCCAAGTCTTAATGAAGACCAGTGAGCGCTATGAAAAATGCGTCACTAAACGCCAAGAATGTCAGCGCGTGCTTGACTGTTTTGAGGTCAGGGCGCCTTTCTAAAAAAGAGACCATGCCATGTGTCCGCACGCTTGCCTGATCCGTTTAGCTTTGTTGGGCTTTGCGCTGCTCTCACCAGGGCACTTCGTGGCCTTGGCCCAAAGCCCAGAGGAGCGGGCCCGTATCGGCCGCCTGCAACAAGCCCAGCAACCCTGCCCCGCTCAACCCCGGACGGAAGCCGAACGACTGGCCTGTCAAACCAGAGCCATCACGCGTGAACTTGGACATCAAGACGGCTTTTGCTGGCCGGCCCCCAACCAGACCCAAAATAGTCCGGCTTATTTATGTGATTCCAAGCGGCGCAGATAAACAACAGCACCCCCGGTAAAGATGGATGCTGCCTCATCTGTTGAAGACCAGCTTGAAGCGTAAGGGGAAGTTAATCGCCTTTGACGGACAGGGTAATGACAGAGCAGCCTTCACCCGTCGCAGTTTTTCCGCAAAGCTTGTAAACAACACTATCCGTGCCCACAAAGCCTTTGGCCCGCTCATATTTAAACCGCTTGCCCATTAAATGCAGGAAGGTGCCATTGGCGGGCTTGGTGACCACTTCGGTGCTGGTGATCTGCAAACCGGCAATATGATCATAATCGATATAACAAAACCGATTTTGCGGCTCTAACAAGATCTGAACGGAAGAGGTCTGGCTCTTCTCCGGTGCAAATTCAACGGCAGACTTCAACAAACACTCCGCCTGTGCCGTCCCACCCCATACAAAAGCAACAAAGATTGCCGCACGCATCACCTGTTTCATCACATCACGCTCCAAACGCCTAGGCCCCACCCAAGGGCTACTCATCCCGACACCATCGTCTTTTCAAGATGGAGCGGGGTTTACCACAGCCTGAGCCGTTCGCAAAACCGTCTTAAAGCGCAGGATCCGTCCTAACGCGCCTTGGCATTGACCGCAGCCTGCGTGAAGCCCGCTTTCCCCGCATAAGAGCGGACAATCGCTTCCCGTTTGGCATAAGAGAGCACGCGCTCGACATCATCAAAGCCTTGCGGCGCCAACTCCTCCACCGCATCAATGACCCGTTCAGGCCCTCCCAAACGATTAAGAGCGACGATTTCAGCCGTTTTAGGCAGACGCTCCGCCTCATACTGCGCCAAGCCATGGCGCGGATGTTCGGCGCGGGCCAAACAATCGGCCAAGCAGCGCGCATCCAAAATAGCCTGACTGGCCCCATTCGAGCCGACCGGATACATCGGATGGGCTGCATCGCCCAACAGGGTCACGCGTCCATGCGTCCAATGCGGCAAGGCATCTCGATCACACATCGGATATTCCCAGAAGGTTTCGGTCTTTTTGATCATACTGATAATATCGACGCCCGGCACCTGAAAGCGGCGCGCAAAAGGCAACACATCCTCATACCGCCCCACCCGCGACCATGTTTCGCGCGGCGGCGGATGATGCGGATCACCAATGCGGACATTGACAACCCAATTGGTCAAGCGCGTATCAGGGCGCAGCCCCGCCGCAATCGGATAGAGCACCAGCTTGGCCTGCATGCCGCCGGCAATGATCATGCTGTCGCCATCCAGAAATTTCGGCCAATCAACAGCGCCGCGCCACATCTTAATGCCATTCCAAGACGGTGGGCCTTGATTGGGATAAAAATGTCCCCGCACCAGCGAATGAATACCATCCGCCCCAACCAGCACATCGGCCCGCAGGCTTTCGCCCTGCTCTCCCCAGCGTGAATCAACAAAATGCGCTGTCACACCGCCTTCATCTTCAATAAAGCCTTGCAAGCGACGTCCCGTGCGCACCGCATCAGGCCCAAGCCGCTTGACCACCGCATCATAAATCAGCTTCTGCAAGGCACCCCGATGGATTGAAAATTGCGGAACCTTAAAACCCGCCTTGATCCCGCGCGGTTCCTGCCAGACAACCTGACCAAACCGGTTCATATAAAACAGCTCATGCGTGCGAATCCCGACAGCATCCAAAGCTGGCAACAGATCAAGCTCCGCCAATTCATGAATGGCATGCGGCAATGTGTTGATGCCCACGCCGACCTCACGCACCTCGGGCGCTTGCTCAAAGACCGTGACCCCGATTCCCCGCTGATGCAGCATTAAAGCAGCCGTCAGACCGCCTATCCCCCCGCCTACGATGATGACATGCATAATCCCAACCCCACGCTCACGCTTTGGCCGCTTTGGCCGCTATTTTTCAGAATCCGCCCCGACCGAATCTCCACCCGCCCTAAAACACCCATAATTTATGACAAGGAAGCGATAAATGATACCGGCCTGCCGCCAAAGGGGCTGAATGATGAACCCGCACCGTGACCTCACCTGAGCGCAGCAGATGCTCCCACACATGTCCCAAAAACATTGAGGTCACCAAATCAAGCGTGATCGTATTGGGCCCGGCTTGCGGCACCAACTCGATATTTTCAAGCCGGATAATTGCCTGCCCGCGTTGCCCGGATTGGCACGAGGCATGCGCAACTCCCTGCAACAGCCAAGGACCAATCTGGATATCTGCTAAACCATCCCGCAGACCGGTAATTTGCCCTTCTAACCGATTATTCGATCCCATAAATTCAGCCGCAAACAAACTGCGCGGCGCGTTATAAAGATGTTCGGGCGTGCCCTCTTGCTCAACAACCCCGCCATTCAGCAACAGGATTTGATTGGCAATCGCCAAAGCCTCGCTTTGATCATGGGTCACCATCAGGGCCGCTAAATTTTCCCGCTCGATCAGCTCTTTGAGAAAGGCGCGGGCCTCCTCCCGTAATTTGGCATCCAAATTAGATAGCGGTTCATCCAACAACACAACACTCGGCTCATAAACAAGGGCGCGAGCAATTGCCACGCGTTGCTGCTGCCCCCCTGACAATTCATGCGGGTAGCGATGGCCCAAATGGCCAAGCCCCAAACTCTCCAACGCTTTATGAACCGATTTTTGACGCTGCTCAGGAGCAATCTTGCGCAAGATTAGGCTATATTCGACATTTTGCGCAACTGTGCGATGCGGCCACAAAGCATAAGACTGGAACACAAAACCCAATCCGCGCTGCTCAGTGGGGCGGTTGATGGAGGGGCGGTTGATGGAGGGCTGGCCGTCAAACACGCATGTGCCCGAGACATCAATGCGGCCTGCATAAGGCGTTTCAAGTCCTGCCACCGCACGCAACAATGTGGTTTTTCCAGAGCCTGAAGGCCCTAACAAAGCAGTCACTTCCCCACGCCGCAATGTCAAGGACACGCCTTTGAGGATCTCATGGCCGCCCAACCGCAGATGCAGATTATCAACACGAAGATCAGCCATGAAGTTTTACCCCGAAGCGCAAAGCGATGAACAGCCCGAATGAAATCAAAGCCACATTGATACAAGACAAGCAGGTCACCAGATCGATGGCGCCGCCATTCCAACGCGACACCACCAGCGAGCCAATGACCTCAGTGCCCGGCCCGAGCAAATACACAGCGGTTGAATATTCACGCACGAAAATAAGCAAAATCAGTAACCATGCTGCCAGCATCCCGTGGCGGATCAGCGGCACCGTAATATCGCGCATGGTGCGCGCAACCGAGGCGCCGACCACCCGTGCAGCCTCTTCGAGTTCCGGGGCGACTTGCAAAAGTGCCGCTTGCACCAAGCGCAATCCATAAGCAAGCCAAACCAAACTATAGGCGACCCAGACCGCCAGCATGGTTGTGCGCAAATGGGCAATCGGCTTGGTAAACAAGAACACCCAGAAAATCGCCAAGCCCGCCACAATACCCGGCATCGCCCGCGGCAACATGACAATATAATCGGCAAAGCGCGCCCAGCGTGACACAAAGCGATGCTGCGCCAAAGCAACCAGCGTATAACACGCAATCGATAAAGCCCCGCCGATCACCGCAATGCCGATCGTGTTGATAATGGCGCTGATGACTTCGGGATCATCCATCAACTCGACATAATTATCGACCGTCAGAACATCCAACAGATGAATGCCCAAACCCCAACTCGAAACAAAGGAGCGCAATAATAAACCCAGCATCGGCAGCAAAATGGTGATAAAAAACCAGCCGCTAATCAGCAAAAAGGCAGGCCAGCGCCACGCCCGTAATTGCACCAAATTGGTTCGTACCGCTTTGCCCCGCATGGCGACATAGCGTTGGGCCGAGCGCAACAGCCAGCGCTGGACAAACACCAAGGGTAGTGCAATGGCAATGATCACCATCACCACGACAGCCATTAATTGATAGGACGGCACGCCCAATTTATTGGTCAATTTATAAAGATAAGTGGAAAGAACCAACAGGCCTTGCGGATCCCCTAAAATCAATGGCAGACCAAAAACCTCAAAGCCGAGAAACAAGATCAGCACGCCTGAAAACAACAAGGCCGGCATGATCATCGGCAAAGACACATCCAGCGCCACACGGGCCGGGGCCGCCCCGGTCACCCGCGCGGCCTCCTCCAAATCACCCGGTAACGACCGCAAGGCCGCAGAGGCATAGAGATAGACATGCGGCGCATGGGTTAAACCTGCAACCAGCACCAAAGCCGTGAATGAATAAATATTCCACGGCGCATCGCCGAAGGTGGATTTCCACCACACGGTCACAAAGCCCACCGGCCCCAAGGTCACCACATAACCAAAAGCCAAGACAAGCGGCGACATGAAAATCGGCGCCAGCAAGAGCGGCTCCAACCATTGCCGACCCGGAATATCTGTGCGGGTCAACAAAAAAGCCAGCAAGGCTCCCAAAGGCACTGCAATCGCTGTCATGCCGAAAGCGAGGCCCGCGGTGGTCGCCAAGGCTTTCCAAAAATCAGCTTCTGCAAACACAAATCCATAAGCCCAGAAGGAGAGCTGCGCTTTCGGATCAAAAAATGGGGCTGTCAAAAAACTTTGATAGGCTATCAAAACCAGCGGCGACAAGACACACAGGGCCATAACCCCGATAATAACGTGTCGCCCCCAAAGCTTGGTCGCTATGGCGTTCATTTTTTAACGGCCGCCTGCCACTGATTCAAGAATTCCAGCCGCTTGGATTGCTCCAAAGTTTCAAGCAATTCACGACTGACCGGAATCGGGCGGGCTTTATCGCCCAAAAGCTCATTGACGGCTTTGGCCGTTTCCTTGCCTTCGACATCATCCCGAATGGAGAATAATTCGCCCTTCGCGATAATGGCTTGGCCGCGCTTGGACAACAGATAATCCAAAAACAATTTGCCTGCCGCCGGATGCTTAGCCTTGGTTGGAATGAAGGCAACGCGGGTTGCAATCAATGTATAGTCAGACGGCCAAACCATTGCCAAATTCGGATTCTTCTTCATCGACAACAAGCCGTAAGAGGCAAAAATATTTAACGCGATCACATGCTCGCCTGAGCCAACTTTTTCGATCATCGCGCCCGCACTGGTATAGACCTTGATATCAGCCGCCCCCAAAGCCTTGAACAAATCCCAGCTTGACGGATCCGCTTTCAAATCACGGTTCATCATCAAAAATCCGACGCCAGACCGCTCCGGATCATAGGCCGTGACCTTGCCTTTATAAGCCGCAGTTTTGGTTGTCAGCAGTTTGGCGAGGTCTTTATGACTTTTGGGTGCATCCTCAGCCGGGACCAATGCTTTGTTGTAAATGATCGCCATCGGCTCATAGGTTGTGCCATAGGCCATGTTTTCCATCACAGCCCATTTGGGCAGGCTGGGCACTTCTGGTGATTGATAAACTGTTGCCAGTCCATCCGCGGCCAGTTTAACCTGCAAATCTGGCGCTGAAGACCAAGACACATCCGCGGTGCCTGTACCGGCTGCGGATTCCGCAATCAACCGATTATAGAGCTCGGTTGAATTGAGGTCGTTGTAATCAATTTTAAGACCATAGAGAGATTCGAAATCTTTGATCAGCGGCGCAGCGACTTTGGCATCCGTGGTTGCATAAACCGTCAGAGCGCCCTCTTTTTTAGCCTGCGCAATCAAATCCGCATAGGCCGCCGGATAGCCTGCAGGAACAGATTGGGCCTGTGCGCCCACCGATAACCCCACACAGATCAAGGCTGCCCAAAGTAAACCGTTCACCCGCATCGCAAAACCCTCCACCGCTCCAGAAAATGACACCGCCAATTGACTCAGGCTGTTGTTCTCACCAATCATGCTAGAGACAGACCCTAGGCTGTCGGACAATACGCTGTCAACAAACGAAGCCCTGCCATGATCACGCTGATTTACGACGGCGCCTGCCCCTTCTGCGCCTCTTACATCCACAAACAGCATATTGAAGCTGCATTCGGCCCTGTCATTCTGTTAGATGCCCGCAGCCATGATCCACGCCTGATCCCCTATTGGCAAAGTGGCTATGATCTGGATCAAGCGATGCTACTTGATCAGGACGGGGTAATTTGCACCGGAGCCGAGGCGTTAAGCAAGCTCACTTATTTACTGGCCACGGCGCAAAAACGCACACTGCTTCATTATCTGCTCGCACAAGCGCCCATTGCCCGCTCTCTCTATCCGCTCTTTGCTGTGATGCGGCGCGCCGCTTTATGGGTCAAGCGCAGGCAGAGACTTTACCCGCCCTCTAGCACCGAGGCCAAATAAAAAAGGGCTGGATAACTTGCAAGCCACGCGAAAACAAAACGGTTCAAGCCAAAATACCAAAAGACCAACAAATGAAAGAGCAAACCGAAGCCACAAAAAACCGCAATGGCTTTGACCGACAGCAGAGCGAAAGGAATTGCGCATTCCCATAAAATAAAGGCCCATGAGACAGGACCCGCTATGGCTTGAAACCAAAATGGGCTGTGGCGAGACAAAGGGCCATAAATTCCGCCATCTAGAAAGATGGGCAAAGCTTTACCAGTGCGCCAGTCTTGACTCAAAAGCTTGACCCCACCCGAAATGAAATAAGACGAGGCGGATTGAATCGCGATAAACATGAGCCCGATATTCCATCCCCCATCTTGCCACCCCCCATTTTGCCATCCCGCGCTTTGAACCGCTCCATCTTTGACCGCATAAGCCAATAAACATCCGATCATGACAGCCATGGTCATGAAATCGCTCCCGCCATTAAAGGCGCCCCGCCACCGCAAGGCGATCCATAGGCCGGTGACAAACAAAAACACCATTAAAGGAAGAGAGCCGCCTCCCACCAACAAGATCATGCATGCTAAAGCGCGAAACAGCAGCAACCAAAAATAAACACGCTCCTGCGAGAGCCACGCAAAAAGCGCGTCCATCATCGGATAGGCTTTAAAATCTCGCCCCTGCACATCATACGCCCAAACACCAGACGGCCCCATAGCAGCGCGCAATGAGAGATATTCCGCCGTTTGAATCATTAAACTCACCGATAATAAAATTTCGGTCAGCCGGCCTGTGAGGGTCATGATGTCCATTATTTAGCGACTCAATTCGGGGGATAATAAAATCATATCTTGGTCGATATCGACCTTGTCTCCGGTCGGAAACAAACACACACAAAACTGAAAGTTTAAAGCGACAGGATAGGCAGGCAGCAAAGTGGTGCGCACAAGACGCTCGACCATCGGATAAACGGTTGTATCCTCAATTTTCTCCTGATCAGAGAGCTCATTGACGGCGGTGGAAAGATGTTCAACCAAGGTTTGTTGCAGCAAAGCCAGATTCACATCTGCATTCGCGACGAGATGCGACCAATGCCGCTGCCTGCGTGGCATCATCATCACCCAATCCGACCAGATGTCCTGATCGGTTTTAATGCGCACGAATAAGCGGGGCGTATGGGCAAGCGCGTGAAAGAAGCGCCAATTTGGAACAAAGCTTCTAAGCAAAAACAACCACGGCGATGACATCGACCGACGGCCAAACACCAGGGCCGCAATCAAGCATAAGAAATACACGGCAAACAGGCCATCCGTTAACGATCCATGCAGCCAGTCCGCTGCCCCTGCTTGCGCATCTTGTGTCATCATATCCGCCACGCTTTCGCTGTCCTACCATACAAGACCGACTGAACCGACTGTCAAGCCTTTAAAGCCTATGGTAAAGGCTGATCGAACCGTTCCCCACGTCGTCCCTTTACGCCTCGGCTCCAAGCCCTATTTCGAAACCTGATTTCCAAACCTTATTTGAACGTCTCACCTCTGCTTGTCGCCTTCCTTGCCTTGCCTTTTTTGCTTGCCTTGCCTTTAGGAGTGTTCCTTATGTCCTTCTCAACCCTTCCGGTTGCCGTGCTGCCAATCGTGCTGCTGGCCGCATCGAATATTTTCATGACCTTTGCATGGTATGGCCATCTCAATTTCAAAGAGCAACCGCTCTGGATTGTGATCTTGGTCAGCTGGGGAATTGCCTTGATCGAATATTGTTTTGCCGTCCCCGCTAATCGATATGGGCACGGATATTATAGCGCCGCCGAACTGAAAACCATCCAAGAAGTCATGACATTGGTGGTTTTTTCCCTCTTTTCCGTGTTTGTCTTAAAAGAACCCTTAACACTCAATCACGCGCTTGGATTTTGCTTTATTTTAATCGGCGCCTATTTTATTTTCAAAATGCCATTGAGCTAAACAGAGCCTTTGCAGTTCAACCGTGGATAAATGAGACCAAACCACCACGCCTCCCCTGCTCCAACATCGAGCACACGCAAAAACTAAGAGGATACGCACATGAAAACGGCCTTAATCACCGGTGGAACCAGCGGCATTGGCGCCGGCATTAGCCATCATCTATCCCGCACCGGCTATCATGTCATTGCCTGCGGTTTCAGCGATCAGGAAATGGCTGCTTTCGGCACCCATCCGAACATCACATGTAAAAAACTTGATGTCACGTCAGCGACCTCTGTTGAACAAGTGATGCGTGACATCACCGCCCTTGATCTGCTGGTCAATTGCGCCGGAATCATTCAGCGCAATCAGGCCGAATTCGATATTGAGGGATTTCGTCAAACTATTGAAGTTAATCTCAATGGCAGCATGCGGATGTGCCTTGCCGCCCATCCAGCGCTCAAAGCCGCGCAAGGCAGTATTGTGAATACGGCCTCCATGTTGAGTTTTTTTGGATCCGCTTATGCGCCTGGTTATGCCGCCTCCAAAGGCGGGGTGGCACAATTGACAAAAAGCCTTGCAGCCGCTTGGGCTGAGGACGGAATTCGCGTCAATGCCATTGCCCCCGGCTGGATTGCCACCGACCTGACCCGACCGCTGCAAGAGGATGAAGCGCGCAGCGCAGCGATTCTCAACCGCACCCCGATCAAACGCTGGGGGCAACCGCAGGATCTGGCTGGCGTTGTGGCGTTTCTCGCCTCAGAAGCGGCCCAATTCGTCACGGGAGTCGTTTTACCGGTCGATGGCGGTTATCTGACTGTATAAATCTGTTGCGGAGAGAAGCACATGACACAAAAACATACAGACGAAAAATGGCTTCCTTATCGCCATCCGATGCCCAAAGAGTCACCGCCAGAGCTCATTGTTCCGAATGTGATCCCCCAAGATGAGCGGATCTGGGTGCCTGTCGATGACAATGTGTGGTTTCGCCCGCTCTGCCTATCGGCCACGCGCGGCTATTGGGTCAATTTGTTGCGGGTGCGGCGGGCTGGCGTGTTATCCCGGCACCGGCACCCCCAACCGGTGCATGGCTATGTCATCAAAGGATCCTGGCGCTATCTGGAGCATGATTGGGTCGCTGAAGAAGGCGGCTATGTTTATGAAGCGCCCGGTGAAACGCATACGCTGGTGGTTGATCCGCATGTTGAGGAAATGATCACGCTGTTTCAAGTCAATGGCGCCATGATTTATGTCGATCCCGATGGGAACTGCACGGGCTATGACGATGTGTTTACCCGCATTGATCGATGCCGTGCGCATTACACGGCGATTGGATTGGGCGAAGACTATATCGACCAATTTATTCGCTGATCTGACACTTGGATCTAGGCACTTGGATCTGGACATGAAGCGAGGGACGCTCTGATGCCCGTTTCTGACCGCTATCGCGGCGAAACCATTCACGCCCAGTTGGGAGACAATTTTTTTGATCCTGTGACGGCAGCAGCATTTCCCTCGCTGCATGTGCGGTTTCGCAATCAGCGCCACGCAGCGCGGATTGGCCTTGATACGCTCACCGAGCCTGAATGGCAGGCACATTTTGGAGAATTTGTGCCCCTGCCAAACTCCTTTAAGACGCCCTTAGCGCTACGCTATCACGGCCACCAATTTGGCAGCTACAATCCCGATTTAGGCGATGGGCGTGGATTTTTATTCGCACAACTACGCGAAACTTCAAGCCACCGCCTGCTTGATCTGGGCACCAAAGGATCCGGCCAAACTCCTTGGTCGCGCTCCGGTGATGGCCGCCTGACCCTCAAAGGTGGGGTGCGCGAAATTCTTGCCACCGAGATGCTGGAAGCGCTGGGTGTCGAGACCTCAAAAACACTCAGCCTGTTTGAAACCGGTGAAAGCCTGACACGGATGGATGAACCATCTCCCACCCGCGCCTCTGTGTTGGTCAGGCTCAGTCACAGCCATATCCGCATCGGAACCTTTCAACGTTTGGCTTATTTTGAACAAAAGGACGATATTCAAAAACTGATTGAGCATACGATCACGCATTATTTTCCGCATCTGCACACCCATCCCGATCCGGCTTTGGGGCTTTTTTCAGCATCCGTTGAAAATTGCGCCCGCTTGGCCGCCCAATATTTTTCCGCAGGCTTTGTGCATGGCGTGCTGAATACCGACAATCTGACTTTGCTCGGAGAAAGTTTTGATTACGGGCCGTGGCGGTTTCTGCCGCGTTTCAACCCCCATTTTACCGCCGCCTATTTTGATGAGACGGGTCGTTACGCCTTCGGACGACAACCCGAAGCCATCGTGTGGGCGTTAGCCCGCTTTGCTGAAACCTTATTACCCTTCGGCCCGTTCGACGCCTTTAAAACCGCGCTTGAGCAATTTTTCCCGCGCTTTAAGGAACATCTCACGCATCGCACCCTCGCGCTGCTTGGTCTTGATCGGCCGACGGATCACCCCCAACAGGGACAGGGGCTTGTCTCAGGACTCTATAGCGCCATGCGCGAAGCCCAAATGCCGTTCGCCCAGACTTTCTTTGATTTATGGGGCGGCGCTGACCCTGCCCGCCTTGCCCAGAGCCCGATCGCAAGCCTCTATGCAACCCCGTCCATGCACGACATTGTGACCCAGTTGCGCGCCTGCCCACCCCATCCCCAGTTCCATCACGCCAACCAACATCCCTATTTTGCCCAAGCACAGCCCACTGATTTGCTGATCGAAACAGTAGAAGCGCTCTGGACCCGACTGAGCGACGATGAGGAGTGGGATGCTTTAACCGAGCAGGTGGCGGCCATTCGCTTCAAAGGCGAGGCTTATGCGCCGCTTTTGCAGAGTGGCCCGGAATCCACTCCATAACCCATTGAAAAATTTACTAAAAATTTACCAAACCGACCTGTCCTTAGGAACAGTTACCCGTCCCCCCAAATCATCCCATGATCGCATCCGTGCAAAAGGCGGCACTGGCCAGACACAAAAGTCCAGCCAAGGTCGTCACGCCGGATTAAATCCGCATCGGGCGGAGGATCCGGCCACACAGGCGAAGGCCTCT